>NZ_JBFUJT010000003.1:0-240684 GCF_056401235.1 Polaromonas sp. P4_F9
GTGTCGCCTGTCCATGCTGGGTTAAAGACTTCAGGGAGCACAACCAGGGTGCCGCGGGACTGGCTTTGCCAGACCGCAGGCGCCGCCCCCTTGAGGGGGGAACAAGCTACACGCAGTGAGCTTGGACAGGGGTGGGCTAATTCACCGCCCCCTCGAGGGGGGAACAGGCTACACGCAGTGAGCCTGGACGGGGGTCCAACTTGAACTTCATCACCGAACCCGCTCGCACCCTGCCCGTTTACGGCGAATTTGACGTGGTCGTGGTCGGCGGCGGCCCTGCCGGCCTGGCGGCCAGCGTGAGTGCCGCAAAGCATGGCGCGCGCACCCTGCTGGTGGAGCGCTACGGCTTTCTGGGCGGCATGGGCACGGCGGGCGGTGTCACCAACTTTGCCGGCCTGTATGGCCGAAAAAACGGCGAGATGCGACAAGTGGTGCACGGCGTGGTCGATGACCTGCTGGCGCGCATAGCCGCGCTGGGCGGCCTCAACGCGCCGCAGGACGGCATGCAGGGCCGCATCCGGGTTCGCTCCTATGATGTGTCGGCCTACAAATGCGCGGCCGACCAGTTGCTGCTGGCCTCGGGTGTCCAGCTGCTGTTTCACGCCTGGGCTGCGGCTGTGGTCATGCAAGACCGGCAGATCAGTGCGCTGGTGGTGGAAACCAAATCCGGCCGCCAGGCGATTCGCGCGCGGTGCTTTATCGACTGCTCGGGCGACGCCGACGTGGCGCACTTTGCCGGTGTGCCGTTTGAGCTCGGCGACGGGCATGGCAGCGCGCTGTTTCCCTCGACCATGTTTCGCGTCGGTCATGTGGATGCACCACGCGCACTGGCAGCAGTGGGTGACTTCAAGGCCATCAACGCGCTGATGGCGCAAAGCCAGGTGCGCGAACCAGGCCGCTACAAATTCCCACGTGAAGGCGCCATTCTTCGCCCCCAGAAAAACCCGGCCGAATGGCGTGCCAACGTCACGCAAATCCGCAATGCCCAAGGCACCGCCATGGATGCCACCGATGCGCGTCAGCTCAGCGACGGCGAGCTGGAGGGGCGGCGCCAGATCACGGAATATTTCCGCTTCCTGCGCAACGAAGTGCCGGGCTTTGAACAATCAGCCATCGTCGACATTGCGCCGCAGGTGGGCATACGCGAAACACGGCGGATTCAGGGCCAGTACGCGCTGAGCGGCGAAGACATTCTTTCGTCGGCCCGCTTTGACGACACCATCGGTATCAATGCCTGGCCCATGGAACTGCATGCCGACGGCCGCATCGACTGGCAGTTTCCGCGCAACGTGGATGCGGCCGAAGGACGCGCCTACAACGACCTGCCCTGGCGTATGCTGGTGCCCGTCACCGTGAGCAACCTGCTGGTGGCCGGCCGCTGCGCCTCCATGACCCACGAAGGCCAGTCGGCAGCCCGCGCCAGCGGTGGCTGCTTTGTGATGGGCCAGGCGGCGGGCACGGCGGCAGCGCTGCTGAATAAAGACCAGACTTTTGCCGACATCGACATCCGGCAACTTCAGCAATTGCTCAGACAGGACGGCGTTTACCTCGACGAAAGCGCCGACTGAGCAGCCACCGGCGAGCAAGTCAACAGGATTTAACCAGCGGCGGAACACCCTCATGGACATGACACCTCCCCCCAACCCAGGCCAGCCGGCCCGCGCCGACAACCCGGCACGCAAGGCCTTCTATGACGCCATCTCGTTCCACAGCATGACGCCGCTGTGGGAGGTGCTGCACGCGCTGGTGCCCCCATCTCCCACGACGCCGTGCCAGCCCGCGCTCTGGAAATACGCCGAGGTACACCCTTTCCTGATGCAGGCGGGCCAGCTCATCACCGCCGAAGAGGCGGTGCGCCGGGTGCTGATCCTGGAAAACCCCGGCATGCGCGGGCAGTCCTGCGTGACCCAGTCGCTCTATGCCGGCCTGCAGGTCATCATGCCGGGCGAAATCGCACACAGCCACCGGCACACGCAAAGCGCACTGCGCTTTGTCGTCGAAGGCCAGGGCGCCTACACCGCGGTGGACGGCGAGCGCACACAGATGAAGCCAGGCGATTTCATCATCACCCCGAGTTGGACCTGGCACGACCACGGCCACCCCGGCCGTGTGGAATCAGATGCGCCCGTGGTCTGGCTGGATGGCCTGGACATCCCCATGCTGCGCTTCTTCGACGCCGGCTTTGCAGAAAACGGCAGCGCCCAACAGCAAGCCGTGACCAAGGCCGAAGGCATCAGCTACCAGCGCTACGGCGCCAACATGCTGCCGGTGCGCTACGACGCGCCCTTTGGCCAGACCTCTCCGATCTTCAGCTACCCCTACGAGCGCACGCGCGAGGCCCTGCACCAGCTGGAAGCCCATGCCGAGATCGATGCCTGGGACGGCACCAAGCTGCGCTATGTCAATCCGGCCACGGGCGGCTCGCCCATGCCGACCATGGCCACCTTCATGCAGCGCCTGCCGGCGGGCTTTGCGGGCAAGCCCTGGCGCCAGACCGACGGAGCGGTGTTCAGCGTGGTGGAAGGCCACGGCAGCGTCACCATCGAGCGCAATGGCCAGTCCTGGACATTCGACTTTGGCCCGCATGACCATTTTGTGATTCCGTCGTGGCACACTGCCCAACTGCACTCGCAGCAAGGTTGTGTGCTGTTCAGTTTTTCAGACCGCCCGGTGCATCAGGCCCTGGGCATACACAAAGAGGAAAGGTTGTCATGAGTTATGTATTTACCCCACCCGCCACGGTTTCCGTACCCGTCGTGGGAGTCAAAGAACGCTTCCCCGTCCACCGCATTTACTGCGTGGGCCGCAACTACGAAGAGCATGCCAAGGAGATGGGTTTCACTGGCCGCGAACCCCCCTTCTTCTTCCTGAAGCCGGCAGACGCCCTTGTGGTGGTTGACGCCGGCAGCACGGGCACCATTCCCTACCCGAGCCTGACCAACAACCTGCACCATGAAATTGAACTGGTCGCGGCGATTGGCACGGGCGGCAAAAACATCAAGGCCGCCGATGCCCACAAGCACATCTACGGCTATGCCGTCGGCCTGGACATGACGCGCCGGGACTTGCAAGGCGAAATGAAAAAACAGGGCCGTCCCTGGTGCATCGGCAAGGCCTATGACCACTCCGCGCCCATCGGCCCCATCACGCCCGTCGCCCAGGCCGGCGATGTGAGCAACGCCGAGATCTACCTGCAGGTCGGCGGAAAAGACCGCCAGCGCAGCAATGTCTCCAAACTGATCTGGAACATCGCCGAAACCATAGAACACCTGTCCGTGGCCTGGGAGTTGCAGCCCGGCGACCTGATTTACACCGGCACACCAGAGGGTGTGGCTGCCGTGGTGTCGGGTGACACCATGGTGGGCGGCGTGGCCGGCCTCGGCACGCTGACGGTGCGCGTCGCCTGAAGTGGCGCGCCGGCCGCGGTGCCAGGCTCCCGCCCCGGCGCGGGCGACCTGATGCCGCAGCCTGCTTGCGCGATGGACGCACACCCACTCCGATCATCGCGCAAATACCCGTTGCGCTGCGGGTAAGCCACCTGCCCGCAGCGTGCAGGTATTTGCATAATCGGCCGGACAAATTGCGGGGCCCTCTCCTGTCACATGGCCCGCAGACGCTTACTTCGGGAGACCTCGCTTGAATCTACTGCAACACCTGGCAAAGCTCTGCGCTGTGCTGGCCGGCCTCTTGCTCACGGTGATCACGCTCATGACCTGTGTCAGCCTGATTGGCCGCAATGTCGCCGGAGCCACACTGGCCGGCGATTTTGAGCTGACCGGCGTCGCCGCTGGCGCTGCCATTGCGCTGTTCATGCCTTTTTGTCAGATCAGGCGCGGCAACATCATTGTTGATTTCTTCACGGCAAAACTCAGTGATGCGAGCAACGACAGGCTGGACCGTTTCGGCGCCCTGTTGCTGGCATTGCTGTTTGCCTTGCTGGCCTGGCGCACCACGCTCGGAGGCCTCAACTCCTGGCGCACTCATTCCGAAACCCAGATCCTGGGGTTTCCGGAATGGGTGGTATATGCCGCCATGGTGCCGCCCTTTGTGCTGACCAGTGTCATCGGCCTGTACCAAACGATATTCGGATTTGGCAAGGATGTGGAGGCGCACCCATGAGCCGCCGGGCCGCTCCCAAGGCGAATAGCACCGCAGCGCGTGGCGCGGAGGTTAGCCCATGAGCTCCATCACGCTTGCCCTGATCATTTTCGGCGTCATGCTGGTCTTCATGGCCGTGCGGGTCCCAATTGCGGTGGCCATGTTCGCGGCCGGCAGCATTGGCTATGTCATGCAGACGGGCTGGGCTCCGTTTTCAAATTTCATCAACACCCAGGCGTTTGCGCGCTTTGCCAGCTATGACCTGTCGGTGATTCCGCTGTTCATCCTGATGGGGCACTTCGCGACACAGGGTGGCATCAGCAAGTCGCTGTTCCAGTTCGCGGCGGCCGTGATGGGTCGTTTCAAGGGTGGGCTGGCGATGGCCTCGGTGCTCGCCTGCGCCGCATTTGGGGCGATCTGCGGTTCTTCGGTGGCCACCGCCGCCACCATCACCGGCGTGGCCCTGCCCGAAATGAAGCGCCATGGCTATTCGGGCCGGCTCGCCACCGGTACGCTGGCTGCGGGCGGCACGCTGGGCATCCTGATTCCGCCTTCCGTGCCGCTGGTGAKTTACRCCATTTTGACCGAACAGAACATTGCCAAGCTGTTTGCGGCGGCCATGGTGCCGGGCATCATCGCGATGTTCGGTTACATGGTGGCCATCGCCATTTACGTCAGGCTGGTACCCGGTCAGGCCCCCGAAGTGGACGAGGAGCGCACGGCCCTGACTCTTGCGACCATGGTGGGCGTCCTGCCGATTGCCATCATTTTCGTGATTGTTTTTGGCGGCATTTATGGTGGCTACTTCACGCCGACGGAAGGCGCTGCCGTGGGTGCGGCGGCGACTTTTGTGGCCGCGCTGCTCAAGCGCGAAATGACCTGGGCCAAGTTCAAGCAATGCTTTTATGCCACGGCCGAGAGCTCAGCGATGATTTTCCTGATCTTCATTGGTGCCGACCTGATGAACTCCGCACTGGCACTGACCCAGGTGCCGGGCCAACTCGCAGGGGTCGTCGGCGGTTGGGGCCTGTCCCCAATCATGGTGGTCACGGCCATCCTGCTGTTTTACGTCGTGCTGGGAGCAGTCATGGACGAGCTGTCCATGCTGCTGCTGACCATTCCGATCTTTTTTCCAATGGTGATTGGGCTGGACTTCGGCATGCCTCGGGAATCCGTGGCGATCTGGTTCGGCATCATGGTGCTGATGACGGTGGGATTCGGCCTGTTGGCACCGCCCGTCGGGCTCAATGTCTACGTCGTCAACGGCCTGGCCAAAGACGTGCCGATCAGCGAGAGCTACCGGGGCGTCATGCCGTTTCTTATCAGCGACACCCTCCGCACCATCGTCTTGCTGCTGTTCCCGGCCATCTCGCTCTGGCTGGTGCAGTACATCGGTTAGCGGCGCCCCCCTCAGGGCATTCACGGCTTCTCAAACCAGCCTCGTTCCATTAAGTTAAGACCATCAAAACCGGAGACAACCCATGATTCAGCGACGCACCCTTCTCAAATCCGGCGCAGCTGCGGCCCTTGGGGCACCGACGCTGTCGGCGCTGGCCCAGCAACCCGTGACCCTGAAGTTCCATACCTTCATGTCACCCCAATCGAACGTCTGGCTGGGCATGCACAAGCCCTGGATGGAGAAGGTCGAAAAGGAATCCGGTGGCCGCATCAAGTTTGAAGCTTATCCCGCCATGCAACTGGGTGGCACGCCGGTCCAGCTGTACGACCAGGTCAAGGACGGGGTGGTCGATGTGGTGTGGACCTTGCCCGGCAACACCGCGGGCCGGTTCCCGCGCATCGAGGTGTTTGAACTGCCCTTCATCATGAGCAACGCCGAAGCCACATCCAAGGCCTACTGGGAGTATGTGCAGACCATGGCGGCCGACGAATTCAAGGACACCCAGGTCCTCGCCCTTCATGTGCATGGCCCGGGCGTGATCCACACCGTCGACAAACCCGTGAAGTCGATTGCCGACATGCGCGGCCTCAAGCTGCGCGCCCCCACACGCCAGGTCACCAAGCTGCTGGGCATTCTGGGCGCGACGCCAGTGGGCATGCCGTTGCCGGGCATTCCGGACGCGCTGAGCAAAGGCACCATCACCGGCTGCGTCATCCCCTGGGAAGTGGTGCCCTCGGTCAAGGTCAACGAACTCACCAAGTTTCACGCCGAGTTTGACCCCGCCGGTGGCAGCCTCTACACCACCACCTTCGTGATGGCCATGAACAAGGCCAAGTACAACTCGCTGCCACCCGACCTGAAAAAAGTCATTGACAACAACTCCGGCATGGCCACCTCGGCCTGGCTGGGCAAGGTACAGCAGGGCAATGACGTGCCCGGCCGCAAGAGCGCCAGCGACCGCGGCAACACCATCTACACCGTGAGCGCAGCCGAGGCTCAGGATTTCCGCCGCAAGTCGCGTACGGTGGAAGTCGAGTGGGTCGAGGACATGAACAAGAAAGGCTTTGACGGCAAAAAACTGCTGGACACGGCGCGCAGCCTGATTGAAAAGCACACCAAGGCCACCAAGGCCTGACCCCCTGCCCTTGGGGGCGACAAGAGAAAAACCGGGCTGTGGCCCGGTTTTTTTTATGGTTTTTGCCGTCCAGCCCAAAAAAGACGAGGCAAGTGGCTATCAACCTGGCATCAAATCAGCGCAGGCCATCAGCGCCCCGTCTGCGGTGGCAAGGCGCGTGCCCAGTCCAGCAGTTGCATCCTGAACGTCGTCACCGCAGGCGCTGCGTCCTCGCGACGCCACAGCACGTACACGTCACCATTGATAGTGCCCGGACCGTTCCCGTTCAGGCCGCCCGTCATTTTCGTCTTGCCCTCCGCCTGCGCGCGCTTGGGCATGGATGGACTGAGGCTGCATATGCCCACCGCATCGGCACGCAGCTGCGCCAATGAACCCGGCACCAGGGCCACGCCCAGGCCCGCCGCCACCAGGTTGAGCGCGGCCGGCACCTCGACCACCTGCTGCGCGATGTGCGGAGCAAATCCCGCCTGCACACAGGCCTCAAACAAGCGCGCGGCAAAGGGCGAGGAGTCCAGGCGCAGAAATACAAATTCTTCATCCTTCAGCTCGGCCAGCCGCAGGCGGCTGCGCGCCGCCAGCCGGTGACCCGGCGGCAGGGCCACCACGACCGGATCACGCCATAACAGCGCGGCGCTGATCTGCGCGTCTTCCAGCGGATTGCGCGAGACGCACAGGTCCAGCCGGCCATCGCGCAAGGCTTGCAGATGGTCCGACGGTTTCATCTCGTGCAGGGCGATCTCCACGGCGGGACGCTGCAGGCGAAACTGCTGGATAAATTGCGGAAATGGCCCCAGAAAGTGCGAACCCGCCAGGCCCACCTGCACCCGTCCCTGCAGGCCGCTGGCCACACGCTGCACGTGGCCGCGGGCCTCCTCCAGGCGCGCCAGCACGGCTTGCGCATGCGGCAAAAAGGCTTTGCCCGCCTCGCTCAGCGCGACGCTGCGGCTGGTACGGTTAAACAGGCGCGCACCGAGTTCGGCCTCCAGGCTGGCAATCTGAAAGCTCAGGGGCGGCTGCGACACGTGCAGCCGGCGCGCCGCCCGCGTGAAGCTCAGCTCATCGGCGAGAACGGTGAAGTAGCGAATCTGGCGCAGTTCCATGGTCTGGATTGATCAGTGATTGATCCGTTGAATGTGATTGATCTGGTTTAAGTATGGATTTATCTTGATTATGTATTTGCCAGTATGGATCAAACCACCAAGAATAGGCAAATTCACAGCCATTCAGGAGACAAGCCCATGCCGTCCGCCGCACAACAAGCCACACTTCCCGACACACGGCTCGACACACTGCCCGTCGCCAGAAATTACCGTGTCGGCCTGATCGTGCCGAGCTCCAACACCACCATGGAGACGGAAATCCCGGCCATGCTGCGCGCCCGCGAACAGGTGCTGCCCGAACGCTTCACGTTTCACTCCAGCCGCATGCGCATGAAATCAGTCACCAAGGAAGAACTGGAAGCCATGGACCGCGACTCGGACCGCTGCGCGCTCGAGCTGTCAGACGCGCGCATGGATGCCATGGGCTACGCCTGCCTGGTGGCCATCATGAGCATGGGCAAGGGCTACCACCGCGAATCCCAGCGCCGCCTGCACGAAGTCACCGTGACCAACGGCGCATCCACACCGGTGATCACCAGCGCAGGCGCGCTGGTCGAGGGCCTGCAGGCCATGGGCGCCAAGCGCGTGGCCATCATCGCGCCGTACATGAAACCGCTGACCCGCCTCGTCATCGACTACATCGAAAACGAAGGGATTGAAGTGATTGACAGCATTTCGCTGGAAATCCACGACAACCTCGCGGTCGGTGCGCGCGACCCGAAGGCACCGGCCGAGTTGTGGAAGCAGCTCAATGTCAAGGGCGCCGATGCCATCGTCGCCTCGGCCTGCGTGCAGATGCCCTCGCTCGCTTCCGTGCCACTCATCGAGGCTGCGAGCGGCCTGCCCGTGGTGTCCAGCGCCGTGTGCACGACTTATGCCATTCTCAAGAGCCTCGGGCTGGAGCGCCGCGTGCCCGGCGCCGGCGCATTGCTGTCGGGTCGCTACTAAGCAGCACCCCGCGCACAACACCTCGAGTAACAATACAAGCACACAACTAATACAGGAGACTTTCCCCATGATCACGCTTACCCAACACCTGCCGCTACACCGCATGCTGGCAGGCGCAGCCACCGCCGTGCTCGGCACCCTGCTCGCGGGCGCAGCCCTCGCCCAGGGCTACCCTTCCAGGCCGGTGACCCTGGTGGTGCCCAACCCGCCCGGCGGCTTTGTCGACGCTTCGGCCCGCATCCTGTCTGATTCGCTGGCCAAGGTCACGGGGCAGGCAGTGGTGGTTGACAACCGCGGCGGCGGCAGCGGCAACGTGGCCTACCAGTTCGTGGCGCGCGCCAATCCCGATGGCTACACGCTGCTCAACTCCTATTCGGCCTACCACGTTGGCAACCCCAACCTCACACCCAAACTGCCCTGGGCGCAAAAGGATTTTTTGCCCGTGGCGCTGATCACGGTCGCCACCAACGTCATCACGGTTCACCCGTCGGTACCGGCGAACAATCTTGGTGAATTCATCAAGTACCTCAAGGCCAACCCGGGAAAGCTCAGCTATGCCAGCCAGGGCAACGGCTCGCTCTCGCACATTGGCACCGAAATGTTCAAACTGCAAACCCAGACCAGCATGGTGCACATTCCCTACCGCGGCTCCGGCCCTGCCCTTCAGGATGTGCTCTCGGGCCAGGTGCAGGTGTTCATCACCACACCGCCGTCGGTGATGGGGCAGGTGCAGGTCGGCAAGCTCAAGGGGCTGGCCGTGGCCGGCAAGAGCCGCCATCCCGGCCTTCCTGCCGTGCCGACCACGGCGGAGGCGGGCCTCAAGGGCTTTGAACTGGAGGCCTGGGTCGGCATCTTCGCGCCGGCCGGCACACCCGCCGATGTTGTGGGCAAACTCAGTGGCCAGATCAAGGCTGCGCTTGAGCTGCCGGAAACCAGGACCCGCGCCGATGGCGCCGGCGTTGAATTGCGCTACCTCCCGCCGGCGGCGCTGGAAGCCCTGGTCAAAAAGGACACCGACTTCTGGGCCAAAACCATCCAGACCGCAGGCATCAAGCCGGAGTGATCTCGGCGGTGCTGTGGGGTTTTGCGTTTCTCAAGCAAACAGGTCGGCCGCCGTGCGCTATTTTTTTAATAGCAAACACTTCGGCCGGTAGGGTTGCGGGCGGTGCCCGTCAGAGGCAAAGCCGCTACACTTATTTGCATGCACCGCCCTCCCCTGAAACACTGCCGCGTTTGCGGTACCGCTGTCGCTTACCGCCTCCCCGATGATGGTGATACCAAGGAACGGGCCGTCTGCCCGGCCTGCCACACCGTGCACTATGAAAACCCGCTCAATGTGGTGGGCACCGTGCCCATCTGGGGCGAAGACGGCGGGCAGGTGCTGCTGTGCAAGCGCAATATCGAACCCCGCTGGGGCAAATGGACGCTGCCTGCGGGCTTCATGGAACTGGGCGAAACCACTTCGGAAGGCGCTGCGCGCGAAACCCATGAGGAGGCAGGTGCACAGTTTGAACTGCAATCGCTCTTCACCGTGATGAATGTAGTGCGCGTCGGACAGGTCCACCTGTTTTACCGTGCGCGGCTGCTGAGCCCTGACTTCAACCCAGGCCATGAAACCATAGAGGCCAGGCTGTTCATGGAGTCGGAAATCCCCTGGGAAGAAATCGCCTTCAGAACGGTCCGGGAAACGCTGGAATGCTACTTCGCCGATCGCCGGGCCGGCACGTTCGGTGTGCACACCCTGGACATCACCTGACAACAGGATTACTCACCATCCAGCACCGCCGGGGCGGCCGACTCACCTCGTTACGCTGCGGGGGCTGCGGATTCAGCTGCTCAGGTCTTGAACAGGTTTCGAGCCAGGGGCGCTGCGGCATGGGCGAGAACCCCGTCCCTGATCTGCCCTGACGTCAAGCCAAAGACACTGCTCAGCGCTTCGGCATAGACAGCGTTGGCATCCACCGTGGCGGCCAGGTCCCGCCCCTCGAAGAGCCTGGCTTTCGCCAACCCCGGCCAATCCGCCACAATCCCCGCCGTCTTGACTAGGCCACCCGCCGCCAGGATGCAGCTGGCCCAGCCATGGTCTGTACCTGTCGTTCCGTTCTGCGCGGCCGTGCGGCCAAACTCGGTCACGGTCAACACCAGCGCATCGTTCCAGCGCTCTCCCAAGGTGGTCTTGAATGTGCCCAGCACGTCGTCGACCATCTTCAGGCGGTTGGCATGYTCGCCCTCCGTCGCGCCCTGGCTGGCGTGCGTATCGAATCCCACGAAGTCGATGAGGCCCACCATCGGCCCGTCATCACGAGACATCCTGAGCCCGGCCTGATGCGCAAGGCTCTTGGGCGAACGCATAAGCTGATTGCTTTCGGGTGTGCTCATTGGGCTCATTGATGCCGAAGCAGACAAGCCTTGGCCTCCCGCAATCCGTTGGCTGATCGATGAAAGATCGGCATCCCGGCCCCACAGCTCCTGCACGGCCGAATAGGTCGCTGGCGGAGGCTTTTCCAGCCACGTCGGAAATTCGGTTTCAGCCGAAGGGTCGCCACGCAAGATCAGCGGCATCGGGATTGAAATGGCGACGCCGGTGCCGACACTGGCTTTTTGCAGCGCCCGCCCCAGCCAGCCCGATGGCGAAGTGAAGGGTTTGACAAGCCCGCTTTGCATGATGTCCTGGCCTTCGAAGTGCGATCGCCCCCGGTAGCCGAAGCCCGCGGCGTGAATGGCCAGGGCCTGCTTGTCCGCCATCAGCCCCGCGAAAGTCGGCAAGGCGGGATGCACGCCGAAAAAGCCGTTGCCAGGCAATGCATCGGGTGGCACCAGGCTGCCCCGGATGCCCTGAAGCTCGGGATCACCCAGCGGGGGGACCGCTGACAGACCATCCATTGCGCCGCGCAACAGCAAAACCAGCAGACGTCTCTGGCTTTGACCATTGGCCGCGAGCGCCCCGGCGCCAACCAGCGACAGGCTTGCCCCACAGCCGAGAAAGGTACGACGCTTCATGCTTGGCTCCACAAGAATGCAGGTGACGTAAGGTAGGCGGTCCACAGATCCTTGGCATCCAGGCCCTTGGCCTTGAGGCCGTTCAGCTGCTTGACCAGGTCGCTGTCAGGACCATGCTGGCGCGCCAGAACCTGAGGCAACAACTCGGCAGGCTGTGCGATGCGCCGGGTCAGGTGATAGCCATAGCGCAAGCGCCGTTCCATCATCTCGCGGGAGATCCAGTCCTGGCTCTGCAAAGACCAGCCATTGGGTTGAGGGCAGTCATGAACCGCCTGCCCCAATTCATCCAGCGTGCCGTGAATGCGCTCGCCCGCCACGCCTCGTTGCGGCGGCGCCGTCGGCAAGCGGGCACCGCTGACACGATGCGCGGTCCAAAGCCAGGTCTGGGGATCGACGAACTTGCGCAATGTGGGACTCGACTCGGCGACCTCCCGCACGACAGCTTTATGCAACGCGGGAAGATTGCCCTTGGTGCTGCTGAAAACCGTGACCAGCCTGGCAATGCTTGACGGATGCGGCTTGTCGGCCAGGAACGCGGTGGCAATCTTGGTGCAAATGTGCTGCGCCGTTAACGGATGGGCAGCCAGATCGTCAATGAGATCGTTCAGTTTCCCGTCGTGCCTGATGACGGCGCTGTAGCTCTTGCCCATGAAAGTCTGGTTGCCCGGCTCGTGGCGATCGTAATTGAAGTAGCTGCCCAGGGGTATGCCCGGGCGGGCGGCCCTGTTAGGGAGCTGCACACCCCACCCCGTCAGGATGTGCGTCACCGCATCAACATCCTGCTGGCTGTAACCCGCTGCCGTGCTGACGGTGAACAGTTCCAGCAGCTCCCTGCCGAGGTTTTCATTGATCTCGTCCGTGGTGGCCCGGGACCGCCGGGCAATCGAATTGGCTCCGGTCGATCTCGCATTGTCCAGGTAAAGGACCATGGCCGGGTGCGTGACCGCCTCGAACAGCATGTCGCGAAAGCTGCCGGTCATGTGCCTGCGCAGCATGCGCATGTACGGCCCTACCGCCGTATGGCTGTTGTTGTTGGCGGACGGCGCCACTGTGAAATGATTGGTCCAGAAATGCCAGAACCTCTCAAAGACCGGTGCCGGGCCATTCACGGCCATGCAGCCGCGTGCCAGCCCTTCCTGCCATCCGGTCAGGTTGAGAAACGGTTGCATCGTCTGGAACCGCAGGGCCTCCCACTGCGGCTTGGGCATCGTGCGAGAGGCCGCAAGCACCGCCAGCCGGCTATCAATGTGGCGCTGAAGCGCGTGGGCAACCTCTTCCTGACTCTCCAGCAACCGGATCTCGGGGGGCATAGCTAACTCGTCCCCTGCCCGGCTGGCCAGAAACTTCACCTTCGGCGCAGAGTCAAGCTGCCCACTGGCCCATCCCACGGCGTCCGGGGGTGTTGCTTCGTCGGGGCCCAGACCAAACCCCACCTGCCTGGCAAACCGCGCGGTCGCTAACTCATTCATATTCGGACCCCGGAATTGATTCGTTACCTGTCCCGGCCTAGTGTTACAGACGCAGCGCTCCCGTCAAGGACTTTCGGAATGAGAGGGCCGGGCACGGGCCGCCGGTTATCAACAACCACGCCCACTGTTCCGCTGCCGGGGTGGAGTCAATGGTGGTTGGTGGGGCTCGCGGCTGTGTGAGCCTGCAATCCCGATGAAAATTCCCAATGAAAAAGGCCTCCAGGAATTTCTCCCCGAAGGCCTCTGTCAGAACTAATGGTCGGTGTGAAAGGATTCGAACCTTCGACCCCTTGCACCCCATGCAAGTGCGCTACCAGGCTGCGCCACACACCGACAAGCCTTAAATTATAACGCGGCCCAGACGGGTTCTAACTGTTCGAGCTAAGTAGATCGCGTATTTCGAAGAGTTCGCGTCGCACCAGTTGCAGTCTTTGCAGCGCAGCGCTGGCGGTGGACAGATCGGCGTTCTCGGCTTCGCTGTCCTGAAAGTCAATAGAGTCGCCAAAATCCTCCAGCACGGAGTCGCTCACTTCGAGAACTTCCAGGCCCTCCAGCATGACTTCGCCATTGCGTCGCTTGTCACGTTCGGCTTGTACGATTTCCTGCAATTTGTTGCGGGCACCGCTGATCGTGAAGCCCTGGTCATACAGCAGATCGCGGATTCTGCGGATCATCAGCACTTCATGGTGCTGGTAATAACGGCGGTTACCGCGTCTTTTCATCGGACGCAGCTGCGTAAACTCCTGCTCCCAATAACGGAGAACATGAGGCTTGACGCCGCACAAGTCGCTAACCTCGCCAATGGTGAAGTAACGCTTTGCGGGGATGGGGGGAAGGGTTTTCTCCAATTAAATCAATGCGCTAAGGAGGAAACTTCCAAATCTACTCTAAGTGGAAAGTAAGCGCAAAGGGTTATGGCGGTTTTTTGAAATGTGTTGTTATGTCACAAACATGACATTCAGTTACAGCCCGCCTCTGTCGGCATTCTCTCCCGGAATACCGGAGTTGGCGGGACACTGACGGGGCCGTTGCCCTGACTACTCGGCAGAATCGGCAGCGCTGTCGCCCTGGATTTGGTCTTTAAGCTTGTGGCTGGCGTGAAAAGTCACTACCCGGCGGGCCTGGATGGGAATCGCCTCGCCTGTCCGCGGGTTGCGGCCGGGACGCGGCGCCTTGGTGCGGATCTGGAAATTGCCGAACCCGGAAATCTTCACATCATTGCCGTCGACCAGGCTGTCGGAAATCAGGTCAAAAAACGCGTCAATCATGTCTTTCGATTCGCGCTTGTTGAGCCCGATCTGCTCAAACAGCAACTCAGCCAGATGCGCTTTGGTCAGCGCCGGGGTTTCCAGGCTTTCAACAGAAAATTCCATGAGGCGATCCTCCAGTCGGCTATTGTTTTTGTGGCGGCTGCATGCACGCTTCAAGCACGAAGACGGGCCTGCAGTTGTTGCTGCAGATTGGCAAGCACTGCCTGGACGGCTGCTTCAATATCGTCGTCGGTCAGTGTAGCGGCATCGCTGGAAAGCACCAAGCGCACAGCGAGGCTCTTCTCGCCCAGATGCATGCCGGCACTGGCCTGCTGCGGCCGATAGACGTCAAACAGGGTCGCGCCCTTGAGCAAGCCTCGCGTGTCAGCGCCATGGACAGCGGCCATGAGGGCACTATGCGTCACACTCTCCTGCACAATGACAGCGATGTCGCGCTCTACCGGCTGCAGCTTGCTGACCGGTTTGAACGATGGCACCTGGCGCTGCAGCACGGCGTCGAGCTCCAGCTCAAACAGCAGCGGTGCCTGGGCCAACTCGTACCCTTGCCGCCATTGCGGATGGAGTTCGCCGACGAAGCCGATTTGCCGGCCCGCCACCGACACGCTGGCACAACGGCCAGGGTGCATGGCGGGGTGCACTGCAGGCGCAAAAACGGCCTGCAATGGCGCCAGCAAAGCCTCGACATCGCCCTTGATGTCGAAGAAGTCCGCCGCCTTGTCAGGTTGACCCCAATGCAGCGCGGCGCGCGGGCCATAAGCCAGGCCGGCCACTCGCATGGGCTGATGGAAGCCGGCCACCGTCGTATCGGTGTTCAGGCTTTGTGCATCGCGCAAAAACACCCGGCCCACCTCGAACACATTCACCCGGGGTGCCTTGCGGTCCAGGTTGAACTTGAGTACCTGCAACAGGGATCCCAGCAGCGAGGAGCGCATCACGCTCATCTGGCTGGCAATGGGATTGAGCAACTTGATGGGGTTGGGGTTGCCCGCCAGTTCATGCTCCCAACGCTCTTCCACAAAACTGAAATTGATCGTTTCCTGGTAGMCCAGCGAAGCCAGCGCGCGACGCACGGCAAACGGGCTGCGTTCGGCTTCCGGCCGGATCCTCGCCGTGATGGGCGCCAGCGGCGGCGTCTCGGGCAGCGCGTTGTAGCCCACCATGCGCACCACCTCTTCAATCAGGTCTTCTTCGATCTGCATGTCAAAGCGATAGCTGGGCGGCGTCACCGTCAGCGTACCCTCGCCTTGCGCCACCGGCAGGCCGAGGCGCTGAAGGGCATCGAGGCATTGCGCCTGCGTCAGCGGCATGCCGATCACCTTGGCCGCGCGCGCCACGCGCATGGTGACGGGCGCGGCCTGGGGCATGTTGACCTGCGCATCGTTCATGGGTCCGCACACCGTATCGGGCGTGCCGCAAATGTCGATGATCAGCTGGGTGATGCGCTCGATGTGTTCCACGGTCTGGCCCGGGTCCACCCCGCGCTCAAAGCGATGGCCGGCATCGGTGGAAAAGTTGTAGCGGCGTGAACGGCCGGCGATGGCCTTGGGCCACCAGAATGCGGCCTCGACATAAACATGCCGGGTGTCGTCCGACACAGCGGTCGCGTCGCCGCCCATGATGCCGGCCAGGGATTCGACCTGCGCGTCATCGGCAATCACGCCTACTTTTTCATCGACCGTGACCGTGTTGCCGTTGAGCAGCTTCAGCGTTTCGCCGGCTTTGCCCCAGCGGACGTCGAGCCCGCCATGGATCTTGTCGAGGTCAAAAATATGCGACGGCCGGCCCAACTCGAACATCACATAGTTGGAAATGTCCACCAGCGCCGTCACGCTGCGCTGGCCGCAGCGCGCCAGACGGTCCACCATCCAGGACGGGGTGGCCGCCTGGGTGTTGACGTTGCGCACGACGCGGCCCGAGAAACGGCCGCACAAATCCGGCGCACTGATTTTGACGGGTACTTGAGTCGCGTCGGCTACCGGCACGGGAGGAAATGAGGGCGCCTTGAGGGGTGCCCCCGTCAATGCCGCGACCTCACGCGCCACCCCATAGACACTCAGGCAATGGGCCAGATTGGGTGTGAGCTTGAGGGTGAACAGGGTGTCGTCGAGCCGCAGGTGCTCGCGGATGTCCTGGCCCAGCGGCGCGTCCGCGGACAGCTCGAGTAAGCCACCATGGTCTTCCGAGAGCTTGAGCTCGCGCGCGGAGCACAACATGCCCTGGCTCTCTACGCCACGCAGCTTGCCCACCTGGATCAGGAAGGGCTTGCCGTCTTCGCCGGGCGGCAATTCTGCACCGACCAGCGCGCAGGGCACCTTGATGCCTGCACGAGCATTGGGCGCACCGCAGACGATGTTCAGCAGGTTGCCCTGCCCCACATCGACCTGACAGACGCGCAGGCGGTCCGCGTTGGGATGCTGGGCGGCTTCCCTGATTTCCCCCACGACGATTTTGGTGAAAGGCGGCGCCACCGGCTTGAGCTCTTCAACTTCAAGCCCGGCCATGGTCAGGGTTTCAGCGAGTTGCTGCGTATTGAGCGGCGGATTGCAAAATTCGCGCAACCAGGATTCTGGAAATTGCATGGTCTTACCTTGATTTTTTCTTGTTCTTGTATTTCAGGACTGGAACTGGGACAGGAAGCGGATATCGCCGTCAAAGAACAGGCGCAGGTCATTCACACCGTAGCGCAGCATGGTCAGGCGGTCCGGGCCCATGCCGAAGGCAAAGCCGATGTATTTTTCGGGGTCCAGCCCCATGTTTCGCACCACGTTCGGATGCACCTGGCCGGATCCGGCCACTTCCAGCCAGCGGCCGGCCAGCGGGCCGGTCTGGAACTGGATGTCGATTTCGGCGCTGGGTTCGGTGAACGGGAAAAAGCTGGGGCGAAAGCGCAGCACGAGGTCGTCGCTTTCAAAGAAGGTGCGGCAAAAATCGGTGAAGACGAACTTCAGATCCTTGAAGCTCACGTTTTCGCCGATCCACAGGCCTTCACACTGGTGGAACATCGGCGAGTGGGTAGCATCGCTGTCCACGCGGTAGGTGCGCCCCGGTGCAATGACGCGAATCTCGGGCATCCGGCCGCCCGCGTCGATGAGCGCACGGTGCTTTTTGACATGCTGGACCGCATAGCGGATCTGCATGGGGCTGGTGTGGGTGCGCAGCAAATTGGGCGCAGTTTCGGTGCCGCCTTCGACATAAAACGTGTCGTGCATGGAGCGCGCCGGATGGTCTTCCGGCGTGTTGAGCGCGGTGAAATTGAACCAGTCGGTCTCTATCTCCGGGCCCTGCGCCACGTCAAACCCCATGGAGCCGAAAATGGCCTCGATGCGCTCAAGCGTGAGTGACACCGGATGCAGCCCGCCCTGTGCGCGCTGGCGACCCGGCAGGCTCACATCCAGGGCCTCAGCCTTGAGCTGCTTTTCGAGTTCGGCATCGGCCAGAGCCTGCCGTCTATCGTTGAGCGCCGCCTCAATCGCCTGCTTGGCCAGGTTGATGGCCGCACCGCGGGATTTTTTTTCGTCCACGCTGAGGGCGGCCATGCCTTTCATCAACTCGGTGACACGGCCCGATTTACCCAGAAACTGCGCCTTGGCGTTTTCCAGGTCGGCAGGCGTGGTGGCCTGCGCAAAACTGGCTTTGGCGCTGCTGACCAGGTCGTTGAGGGCATCAGGTTGATTCATACATTCTCTTGTTCGACATAAGGAAACAGCTCAGGCGTTTTCAACAACACTCTCACCATTCAGGCAACCCGGTGAGCAAACAGGTCAGCAGGTCAGCAAGTGAGCGCTGTAGAAAAGGCCATGAAAAAGGGCCAGAGCCTTTTCAAGCTCCAGCCCTTTATTTTCGTGCGCAAGCAGCTATTTATTCAATAGCATACTGCCCTGAAAATCAGGCAGCCAGCTTGGCTTTCACCTGCTCGACGATGGCGCCGAAAGCGGCGCTGTCGTGAATGGCCATATCGGACAGAACCTTGCGGTCAATCTCGATGCCGGCTTTTTTCAGGCCATTGGCGAATTGGCTGTACGTCATGCCGAATGAACGGCTGGCAGCATTGATACGGGCGATCCACAACTGGCGGAACACGCGCTTTTTGGTACGGCGGTCACGGTAGGCATATTGCCCGGCCTTCATCACCGCTTCTTTGGCGATGCGGAAGACATTACCGCGGCGGCCGCGGAAACCTTTTGCAAGGGCTAAAACTTTTTTGTGGCGGGCGCGAGCCGTTACACCACGTTTGACGCGAGGCATGTGTGTACTCCTTGTTCGTCGTTAATTAAATGCCCTGGCCTGGCAGCATCTGTGCCATGTGACCCATATTGGTCTCATGAACAGTCACCGCACCACGCAGATGGCGTTTGTTTTTGGTGGTCTTCTTGGTCAGGATGTGACGTTTGAAGGCTTGGCCGCGCTTGACGGTGCCACCAGGACGAACGCGGAAACGCTTTTTAGCGCCGCTCTTGGTCTTCATTTTGGGCATGTAAATGCTCCTTTTCATTTGTGCTCGTGAGGCGCTGCGAACCTTCCGCAGACTTGATGGCCCCGAGACACTTGTTAAGTGAAAAATCTTTCGACTTTTCACTGGCCGCAAAAGGTTTGACCCCTTCACTTTCGGAAAGCCGGCTTGCGCCTGCTTTCACCGGAACGCCACAAAGCGCCCCTTATCCTTATCTTCTGTCCGCCACCTCAGGCTGCGGACGGTGCCGGAGCCGTTTCGGCTGCCGGTTTGCCCGCACCTGGCTTCTTGCGGCCCGGCGCGATCATCATGACCATCTGCCTGCCTTCAAGCTTGGGGAACTGCTCCACCACAATCAAATCCGCCAACTCATCGCGGATACGCGCCAACAGGGCCAAGCCCAGTTCCTGGTGCGTGATTTCCCGACCACGAAAGCGCAGGGTAATCTTGCACTTGTCGCCCTCTTCCAAAAAGCGCTTGATGTTGCGCAATTTGATGTTGTAGTCCCCATCGTCAGTGCCGGGCCGGAATTTGATTTCCTTGATCTCGATCACTTTTTGCTTGGACTTCGCTTCCGCCGCCTTCTTCTGCTCGGCGTACTTGAACTTGCCGTAATCCATCAACCTGCACACCGGCGGAACCGCCGTGGGGGAGATTTCAACAAGGTCCACGTCGGCCTCACCTGCCAGGCGCAAGGCCTCCATGATGCTGACAATGCCTAAAGGCTCGTTGTCTGGCCCGGTCAGTCGCACTTCAGGGGCCATGATTTCACGGTTCAAGCGGTGCTTGCGTTCTTCACGGTGACGGCGGTCACGAAATTCAGTAGCGATGGTTCTATCCTTTAACTCTTGCTATAAAAGCTATAGCGGCTTGCGCCCGTCCTGCAATGACGAGAAGCTTTAGTGCCGGTAAATTCTGGTGAATTTTCCAGCGGCTCAGGCTTTTTGTGCGATGTCAGAGGCAATTTGCTGGGCAAACGCATCAAGAGGCATCACTCCAAGGTCTTTGTTACCCCGGGCGCGCACAGCAACGGCTCCAGCTGCCTTCTCTTTGTCACCCACGACAAGGATATAAGGCAGCTTTTGCAATGAGTGCTCCCGTATTTTATACGTAATTTTCTCATTGCGCAGGTCCAGGTTGACCCTAAGCCCTTGATTTTGCAGCGTTTTGGCAACTTCCCGGGCATATTCAGCCTGGGAATCGGTGATATTGAGCACTGAAACCTGAACGGGCGCCAGCCAGGTTGGCAGTGCGCCGGCGTGTTCTTCGATCAAAATCCCGATAAATCGCTCCAGGCTGCCCACAATCGCGCGGTGCAGCATCACCGGGCGATGGCGGGCACCATCTTCGCCCACATATTCGGCATCCAGGCGCTCCGGCATGGAGAAATCGACCTGCATGGTTCCGCACTGCCACTGGCGGCCAATCGCGTCCTTCAGCGTGTATTCGATCTTGGGGCCGTAAAACGCGCCCTCGCCCGGGGAAATTTCAAATTCACAGCCTGAAGCGCGCAGGCTTTCGATCAAGGCCTGCTCGGCCTTGTCCCAGCTTTCGTCGGAGCCAATACGGGCGTCGGGCCGGGTAGCGACCTTGTAGATGATGTTTTTAAAGCCGAAGTCGGTGTAGACCTTTTGCAGCAAGGTCGTGTAATCAACGCACTCCTTGAGAATCTGCTCTTCCGTGCAGAAAATATGGCCGTCATCCTGCGTGAAGCCGCGCACCCGCATGATGCCGTGCAGCCCGCCCGAGGGCTCATTGCGGTGGCATTGGCCGAATTCACCGTAGCGCAGGGGCAGGTCGCGGTAGCTCTTGATGCCCTGCTTGAAGATCAGGATGTGGCCAGGACAGTTCATCGGCTTGAGCGCGTACTCGCGTTTCTCGCTTTCGGTCGTGAACATGTTGTCGCGGTACTTGTCCCAGTGGCCGGTCTTCTCCCACAACGTCTTGTCAATAACCTGCGGGCCCTTGACCTCCTGGTAGCCGTTGTCCTGGTAGACCTTGCGCATGTACTGCTCGACGCCCTGCCAGACCGTCCAGCCCTTGGGGTGCCAGAACACGAGGCCGGGCGCATGGTCGTCGATGTGGAACAGGTCCAGCTCCTTGCCCAGCTTGCGGTGGTCGCGCTTTTCGGCTTCCTCCAGCATGGTCAGGTACTGCTGCAGTTCGTCCTTGGTGGCCCAGGCCGTTCCGTAGACACGCTGCAGCATCTCGTTGCGATGGTCGCCGCGCCAATAGGCGCCAGCCACCTTCATGAGCTTGAAGAATTTCAACTTGCCGGTGCTGGGCACATGGGGGCCGCGGCACAGGTCTTCAAACGCGCCTTCCCGGTACAGCGATACATCTTCATTGGCAGGGATGCTGGCAATGATTTCGGCCTTGTAATGCTCGCCAATACTCTTGAAGTGCGCCACGGCTTCGTCTCGCGGCAGCACACGGCGCGTCACCGGTTCGTCTTTGGCCGCCAGCTCGGTCATGCGCTTTTCAATGGTCGCCAGGTCTTCCGGCGTGAAAGGACGCTTGTAGGCAAAGTCGTAGTAAAACCCGTTTTCAATCACCGGCCCGATCGTGACCTGCGCCTCGGGAAACAGCTCCTTGACCGCATAGGCCAGCAAGTGCGCCGTGGAATGGCGGATCAGCTCCAGCCCATCGGCATCTTTGGCGGTGATGATGGACACCGAACTGTCTTTTTCAATCAGGTAGCTTGTGTCGACCACCTTGCCATCGACCTTGCCGCCCAGGGCGGCCTTGGCCAGGCCGGTACCGATTGATGCCGCGACTTCGGCTACCGTGACGGCTTGCGGATATTCGCGCCTGGAGGCATCGGGGAGCGTGATTTGAATCATCGGATGGGCTTTTAAAGTTAAGCGGTAAAACAAAAAAGCGCGGAACTTGCCGCGCTTTGATCAGGGAGTGTGTGGATTGATGCTATTTAATTTTTAGCTATCACTATCAGTCAGCCAGGGATGCGGGCTAGCGCCCTGGATGACTCCAGAAACAGGACGCTGTACTAGTTCGCGGTGTCATAACCCGAACTGTCCTTTCTGTTTCTTGATTGGTTAATTGCATGGCCCTATTTTACGGCAGGTCGAACAGGCCGGTTGCGGGTCTTAAATGCTGTCCCAGGCAAGCCGCCCCACAAAAAAGCCCGGACAGGCGGGTAAGCACTGTCCGGGCTGAAAGCTGCGCGCCAGCTCCGGCAGGAGCTGTGCGCTTTTGAAGACGTGATTTAGTGGAACTGCTCTTCTTCGGTAGAGCCGGTCAATGCGGTCACGCTGGACTTGCCGCCCTGGATCGCCGTGGTCACTTCATCGAAATAACCGGTGCCCACTTCCTGCTGGTGCGACACAAAGGTGTAGCCGCGGTCGCGCGCTGCGAACTCGGGTTCCTGCACCTTCTCGATGTAGGCCGTCATGCCGCGCTTGACGTAGTCTTGCGACAGGTCGTACATGTTGTACCACATGGAGTGAATGCCAGCCAGCGTGATGAACTGGTACTTGTAGCCCATCGCGCCGAGTTCGCGCTGGAACTTGGCGATGGTGGCATCGTCCAGGTTTTTCTTCCAGTTGAACGAAGGCGAGCAGTTGTAGGCCAGCATCTTGCCAGGGTGGACCTTGTGCACGGCATCGGCAAACTTCCTGGCGAAGTCGAGGTCTGGCGTGCCGGTTTCACACCACACCAGATCGGCGTACTGCGCATAGGCATTGGCACGGGCCACAGCCTGCTCCAGGCCCTTGCGGGTCTTGTAGAAACCTTCTGCGGTGCGCTCACCCGTCAGGAAAGGCTTGTCGATCTCGTCATAGTCGGAGGTCAGCAAGTCGGCCGCCTCGGCATCGGTGCGTGCAATCACCAGGGTAGGCACGCCGCACACGTCGGCCGCCATGCGCGCGGCGATCAGCTTCTGGCAGGACTCGCGGGTCGGCAGCAACACCTTGCCACCCATGTGGCCGCACTTCTTGACCGAGGCAAGCTGGTCTTCCCAATGCACGCCGCCGGCACCCGCCTTGATCATGGCCTTCATCAGTTCGAAGGCATTGAGCACGCCGCCAAAGCCGGCTTCAGCGTCCGCCACGATGGGCGCGAAGTAGTCGATGTAGTCTTTCCCGCCAGCGTCAATGCCCTTGGAGTGCTGGATCTCGTCGGCACGGCGGAAGGTGTTGTTGATGGTCTCCACTACCTTGGGCACCGAGTCCACCGGGTACAGCGACTGGTCCGGGTACATCGACGAGTAGGTGTTGTTGTCAGCGGCCACCTGCCAGCCCGACAGGTAGATGGCCTTCACGCCGGCCTTGACCTGCTGCATGGCCTGACCACCGGTGAGCGCGCCGAGGCAGTTCACATAGGGCTCGGTGTGCAGGAGGTTCCACAGCTTTTCAGCGCCGCGCCGGGCCAGCGTGTGCTCAATCGGAAAGGACCCACGCAGGCGCACCACGTCGGCGGCGCTGTAGCCGCGCTTGATACCTTTCCAGCGCGGGTTGGTGGCCCAATCTTTTTCCAGGGCAGATATCTGCTGGTCGCGGCTCAGTTGTTCAGTGAAGGTCTGTGGCATGGTGGGCTCCGTAGGTTGAAGAAAAGTGACTGATGACGTGGGTCTACTTTAAGTCTTCTACAAGACCTTTGGAAGCTCTTATGTCTTATATAAGACAAAAATTAACTTCAATAAAATCAATGGTATTCAATAACTTTTCCGCATTAAGAAATTTAATTTCTTATATTGAGAAATTTTTTGCACTGCACCAATTCCATTTTTCACATGGAAAAATGAATTTACCGGATTATGAAATTCAACCCGCCATCGGCGATGCAAAGGCAAGAGGTATGCACCGGAGATGATTCGCCGGCCGGGTTGCCTGCCGAGCGCACCGGTCCACCGCCGTGATTCAGCGGCTGTGCCCAGCCCGATACCGCGTCCAGTCGCCACCCACAATCACCGGTTTTCCCCTGGCATGCCCGGGCGCAATTTCGTAAAGAAGGCAGATCACTGCTCCGGGTACTTCCTGCTGCGGCGAGGCTGGTTGATGGGTTGGTTCATGGGTTGCTTGATCGACCGGCGGGTGGTCAAGCGCCACCAGCACTTCGCGCCGGATGTACTCACCACTCTGCTGGGGCCACACTTCCTCGATTTCATCGAGTTGCCGCTCCAGCTCAGGACTGATTTCATAGACCTCCCCCCACACCAGGTCCTGCCCGCCCAGCACCAGGCCAGGGTAGGCGCCCAGATGGTGCAGTGTGCCGGCCACGCTCGCCTGGCCGACCCATCGCGGCGCAGGCATCAGACGGTTGATATCGCGCTCTTCACCCCGGCGCAGGGTGCCATAAACGAAGACATGACGAACATGATGTACAGGCTGTGGCGACATGGTTGACGGATCAGGGCGGCTCAAAGTAAGGCATCATTTCAACCTGCACATGGCCGCCAGGTCAGCGACTTAACCCCACTCGCCGCAAGGCCGGTGCAACATGCAACAGGAACCCCCAGTTTAATGAATCGCCTTGTGGCCTACACCTGTCTCGCGCTCAGCATGTCCCTCGTGGGCAGCTATGTAGCGCTTTCCAAACCCCTGGTCGCCGCTTTGCCGGTTTTCCTGCTGGCCTGGCTGCGCTTTGGCATCGGCGGTACCGCCATGCTGCACTGGCTCAAAAAACCGGCGGAAGAAACACCCATGAGCAGCCAGACCCGGCGCCTGCTCTTTCTGGAGTCTTTTCTGGGTAATTTCCTGTTTTCGATCTGCATGCTGTTTGGCGTCAGCATGACCAGCGCGGTCGCGGCAGGCGTCATCATGGCTTCCATCCCCGCTGCCGTCGCCTTGATGAGCTGGCTGTTCCTGCGTGAGCGCATTGGCCTGCGGGTATGGAGCGCCATTGCCTGCGCGGTGATCGGCATCGGCCTGGTTTCGCTATCGAAAAACGAGCTGCCCGCGCCCGGGCATATGGGGCCGGCTGGTGATCTTTCCTCCAGGGTCTCGTGGCTGGGCAACCTGCTGCTGGTGGGCGCCGTGCTGTGCGAGGCGGCCTATGCCGTGATCGGGAAAAAACTCACCGGCGTGCTCAGCCCCAAGCGCATCACCGCGCTCATCAATCTGTGGGGCTTTGCCCTGATCACGCCGCTGGGGCTATGGATGGCCTGGAGCTTTGACTTTGCGCGCGTGGAAACCTCAAGCTGGTTGCTGCTGCTGTTTTATTCGCTGGCGGCCAGCGTGTGGACGGTGTGGTTGTGGATGACCGGGCTGAAGACCATCCCCGCCAACCAGGCCGGCGTGTTTACCGTGCTGTTGCCCGTCAGCGCTGCTGCGGTCGGCGTCGTGGTGCTGGGGGAAACACTGAACAGCACCCAGATCGGCGCATTCGCCATCGCGCTGGCCGGCGTGGTGCTCGCTACCCTGCCCGGGCGGGGTCGGGGAAGTTCTGTTCCGGTCGAGCCGCCGCACTGATTTCACGGTCCAGCCGTTTCTGCCGGCGCATCACATAGATGCTGTACGTGATGATGCCCAGCGAAACCACGGCAATCAGGATGGTCGCAGCCGCATAGATGGACGGGTTCACGCCACGGCGCGCGTAGCTGAAAATCACCTGGGGCAAGGTCGTCACGCCCGGGCCTGACAAAAACTCCGAGATCACCACGTCGTCAAATGACAGGGTGAAGGTCAACAGCCAGGCCGAGACCAGGGCCGGTGCAATATTGGGCAGGGTCACCAGGAAAAAAACCTGCATGGGCCGGCATCCCAGATCCATGGCTGCCTCCTCCAGCGAGCGGTCCATCTCGCTCAGGCGCGACTGGATCACGACCGTGGCATAAGCCATGCCGAGCAGCGTGTGACCGGTCACGATGGTGATGAAGCCCCGGTCGGGCCAGCCCACCGTGCGCTGCACGGCCACCATCAGCAGCAGCAAAGACAGCCCAATAATCACTTCGGGCATCACCAGCGGCGCATTCACCATGCCGTAAAACAAGGTGCGCCCCGTGAAGCGCAGGTAGCGCACCAGCACAAACGCGGCAAAGCTGCCCAGCACCACCGACAGCGTGCCGGTAATCAACGCCACCTTGAGCGACAGAAAAAACCCCTCGACCAGCCGGGAGTCCGCCAGCAGGGCCTGATACCAGCGCAGTGAAAAGCCGGTGAACACGCCATCCTGCCGGGTGCTGTTGAAGGAAAAGACGATCAGGAAAAACAGCGGTATGTAAAGGAAAAGATAGACCACGCCAAGCCAGAGCCAGCCGATCTGGTTTTCTGCAAAACGCCACAGCTTTTTCATGTCAGTGCTCCCTGCCGTCACCGTGACCGCTGTTGGCGCGGTAGTAAAAGGCCAGAGGCACCAGGATGAGCAGAATCATCACGACCGCCAGGGCCGCCGCGCGCGGCCAGTTGTTGCTGCTGAACATTTCGTCCCAGACCACGCGGCCGATCATGATGTTTTCGGCGCCGCCCAGCAGCGAAGGAATGACGAATTCACCCACGCTGGGAATAAAGACCAGCATGGAGCCGGCGATGATGCCGGATTTGCTCAGCGGCACGGTCACCAGCCAAAATGCCTTCCAGGCGCTGGCCCCCAGGTCGTGCGCCGCTTCCAGCAGGCGGAAATCCATCTTCACCAGATTGGCATACAGCGGCAAGATCATGAACGGGCAATACACATAGGTCATACCGACCAGCATGGACACATTGGTGTAGAGCATCACCACGGGTTCATCGATGATGCCCAGCGCCAGCAGCAGGTTGTTGAGCACGCCCTGGTCCGCCAGGATGCCCTTCCAGGCATAGACACGCAGCAGGAACGAGGTCCAGAAGGGCAGCATGACCAGCATCAGCAAGGCCGGGCGAATGGACGGCCGCGACCGGGCAATGAAATAGGCAAACGGATAACCGATCACCAGGCACGACAGTGTGGTGAACAAGGCGTATTTCAGGGAGGTTTCGTAGGCCTCCATGTAGATGGTGTTGCCCCATCCGGCATCGGCCCCCTGCCCTGCATCATGAAAAATGGAAACATAGTTGGTGTAGCGCAGCATGACGCGCCAGGAACCCGAGACGGCCTCCACCAACGGCGCAAAAGGATCCACGCCGTTGCCCATGTCCGTCACGCTGATGCGCAGCAGGATCAGGAAAGGCAGGACAAAAAACAGCAGCAGCCAGATGTAGGGCACGCCGATGACAAAGCGCCGCCCGGGATTGAACTGGAGCCAGGAAGGGATTTTCATCGCAGCGGTGTTATTGGGTCAGCACCACCGGTGCATCGTCGTCCCACCAGAAAAAGACCAGGTCATCCCAGGTGATCGCGCTGCCTTCATGCCGCGTGGTGTTGGCTTCCGTGATCTTGATGGTGCGGCTTTGGCCGCCCTCCCCCTTCATTTCCACAATGAACGTGTTGTAGCTGCCGAAATAGGCAATCTCGCGCACCTTGCCGCTGAACAGGTTGTCGGTGACGTCAGGCCGGGTTTTCGAGATGTGGATTTTCTCGGGGCGCACGGCAACGGCAACCGACATGCCCTGGGTGCCGCTGATGCCATGCCCCACGTTCACCACGCCGTACCCGGTGGTGACCTCGCAACGGTCCGCCTCGTCCACCGTGAGTTCACCCTCCATCAAATTGACGTTGCCAATGAAGTCGGCCACAAAGCGGCAATTCGGATGCTCGTAAATTTCCTTCGGCGTGCCCACCTGCAGCACCCGGCCGTGGCTCATGACGGCAATGCGGGAAGCCATGGCCATGGCTTCTTCCTGGTCATGGGTCACCATGACACAGGTGACGCCCACCGATTCCAGGATGTTGACGAGTTCAAACTGCGTGCGCTCCCGCAGTTTCTTGTCGAGCGCACCCAGCGGCTCATCGAGCAGCAGCAATTGCGGCTTCTTGGCCAGGCTGCGCGCCAGGGCCACGCGCTGCTGCTGGCCGCCCGAGAGCTGGTGCGGCTTGCGCTTGGCAAAAGCCTCCAGTTGCACCAGCTTGAGCATCTCCTGCACGCGCGTTTCAATCTGCGCCTTGGGCATTCCCTCGCGCTTCAGGCCAAAGGCAATGTTGTCCCAGATGTTGAGGTGCGGAAACAGCGCATACGACTGGAACATCATGTTGATGGGCCGCTCGTAGGGCGGAAACGAGGCGATGTCCACCCCGTCGAGGATGACCGAGCCGGAGGTCGGCTTCTCAAGGCCGGCCAGCATGCGCAGCAGCGTTGATTTTCCGCAACCGGAACTGCCGAGCAGGGCAAAAATTTCGCCTTTATGGATGGACAGCGAGACATCGTCCACGGCCGCCACGCCGTCAAAGCGCTTGACCAGCTGGTCGGTTCTCAGATAACCGTCGCCAGGCGACGCAGATAAATTCATGAGGCGTAGTTCCGAGGTTGCAAAACCACATCAAAAAGGCTGTGCATGCTGGGTCGCATACACAGCCTGATCAGCCAGCCCGAGGGGCGTGGCCCGAAAACTCAACTACCCTTTTTGAACAGGGTGAAGACGTTGCTCATGGATTCGCGCGCTTCGTTGCTGAAGCTTGCGGGAGAGACCATTTTCTGCAGGTTGGCGGCATCGGGGAATACCGCTTTGTCCTGGGCGATTTCCGGCTTGACGTTCGCCAGGCTGGCCTTGTTGGCCGTGGCGTAGCCCAGCTCATTGGTCAGCGAAGCAGACACTTCGGGGCGCAGCGAATAGTTGATGAACGCCAACGCGTTGTTGGGGTGCTTGGCATCCTTGGGAATGGCCAGGGTGTCAAAGAAAATCAGGCCGCCGGTGCTCGGCAGCAGCGCCTGGACCTCGTTGCCGCTCTTGTTTTCAAGCGCGCGGCCGCGGGCGATGTTGATGTCCCCCGCCCAGGCCAGCGCCACACAGGCTTTGCCGCCGGCCAGGTCATCAATCATGGTGCTGGAGAACATGCGGATGTGCGGACGTACCTTGGCCAGCATGGCGGCTGCGGCCTTGTGGTCGGCCGGATCGTTCGAATAGGCGTTCTTGCCCAGGTAGTGCATGGCCGGGGGAATCACCTCGGTCGGCGAATCCAGAAAGGCGATGCCGCAGGACTTGAGCTTGGTCGTATAGACCGGGTTGAACACCAGTTCCCAGGCGTTTTCAGGCATGGGCGTTGAGCCCAGCGCCTTGGCAACCTTGGCCTTGTTGATGCCCACGGTGGTGAAGCTCCAGGCCCAGGGCACCAGATAGGCGTTGCCCGGGTCAATGGTGTTCAGCTTTTCCATGATGGACGAGTCGAGGTTGCCATAGTTGCCGATCTTGGACTTGTCCAGCTTCATCAGCAGCCCGCCATCAATTTGCGGCTTGGCAAACACGGCGCCAGGCACGACGATGTCGTAACCGGTATTGCCGGCCACCAGCTTGGCGTGCAGGGCTTCGTTGTTTTCAAAGGTCTGGTAGTTGACCTTGATGCCCGTTTCCTTCTCGAAGTTCGCCACCATGTCCTTGGCGACGTAGTCCGGCCAGTTGTAGACGTTGAGTACCTTCTCCTCGGTGTTCACCGCCACAGCCGCGCTGGCCGGGGCGGCCGGCGTTGCCACTGCAGGGGCCTCCTCCTTTTTGCCGCAGGCGCTCAGTGCCACTGCAGAAAAGGCAAAAATCCACAAATGCTTTCTTATCATGTCCGGGCTCCGTCAGGAAAGGTAACAACAGAAGGTAAACACACGCGGCGCTGGCGCCACAGGGTGCAGAAGCCAGCCAGCCGCAGATTGTATAAGAGCGGGTTTTGTCGGGTAAACCAGATCCACCGGATCCGGGCCGTTCCTGGCGGCGCCGTCTCCGCTCTGGATGCCTCCGGCGTGATGCAAAAGCCGTACCAGTTGCAGCATGCCATGGTTTTGCATCCATCCTCTGGACTCCCTGCACGGCCGCACAAGCTCCGATTGGCACACAGGGCCGCCGCGCGTGGCTCGCGTGCCGGACAAGGCGAGGACCCCCTGCCCCCTGCCCCCTGCCCCCTGCCCCCTTGCCCGCTTGCCCCGACTCTACTGCCACAGCGCTACCGGCGCCATGGGGGCGTCGATGTGCTGCGCAAGGATGCGGGTGCCTTCAGGAAAACAGGCCTTTTTGCTGGTCGCGCAATACGTTTTTCTGGACTTTCCCCATGGTGTTGCGGGGCAGTTCGCTGGCAATGAAGCAGCGCTTGGGAATCTTGAAGTTGGCCAGCCGGGATTTCAAGCCGGCGATGATCTGGCCGGCGTCCAGCGAGACGCCGGGCTTGGGAACGACGATGGCGACACCGACCTCCCCGAAATCAGGGTGCGGCACGCCAACCAGCGCACTCTCGGCCACACCCGGCATGTCGTTGATGTAGCCTTCAATCTCGGCCGGGTAGACGTTGTAGCCACCACTGATGATCAGGTCCTTGCTGCGCCCGACGATGGTGATGTAGCCGCGCTCGTCAATTTTCCCCACATCGCCGGTTTTGAAGTAACCGTCCGGCGTGAACTCCTCCTTCGTTTTCTCGGGCATGCGCCAGTAGCCCTGGAAAACATTCGGCCCCTTGACCTGAATGGCACCGATTTCGCCAACCGGCATCGGCTGGTCATCTTCGCCCTGCACCCGCAGGCTCACGCCCGGCAGCGCCAGCCCCACGGTGCCGCCGCGTCTCTCGCCGCCCTCGTACGGATTCGAAGTGAGCATGGCCGTTTCGGACATGCCGTAGCGCTCGAGAATGGTATGCCCGGTGCGCTGCTGCCACGCGTTGAAAGTTTCAATGAGCAGCGGCGCCGAACCCGCAACGAAGAGGCGCATGTTGCGGCAAGCCTCGCGATCGAGTCCCGGCTCGGCGAGCAGGCGCACATAAAGCGTGGGAACCCCCATGAACACGGTGGCCTCGGGAAGTTTTTTCACGACCAGCCGGGGGTCGAATTTGGACAGCCAGATCATCTTGCTGCCGTTGATCAGCGCGCCGTGGACGGCCACAAAAAGGCCATGCACGTGAAAGATGGGCAAGGCATGAATCAGCACATCGCCTTTCTTCCAGCCCCAGTAGTCCTTCAGGACCAGCGCATTGCTGAGCATGTTGCCATGCGACAGCATCGCACCCTTGCTGCGGCCGGTGGTGCCGCTGGTGTAGAGAATGGCCGCCAGGTCGTCCGGCTTTTTCACGGCGATGTCGTGCTGGTCACTGCAATGCGCGGCGCGGTCCAGCAGGGAGCCGGTGCGGTCGTCGTCCAGCGTAAAGACATTTTGAGTGCCCGCCTTGAAAGCGATTTTGCTGACCCAGCCGAAATTCTTGCTGCTGCACACCACGACAGCCGGCTCCGCATTGCCGATGAAGTACTCGATTTCTGCGCTCTGGTAGGCCGTGTTGAGCGGCAAAAACACATAGCCGGCACGCAGCGTCGCCAGGTAAAGCATCAGCGCTTCGACGGATTTTTCAACCTGCACCGCCACCCGGGCGCCGTCCGGCAGGCCCAGCGACTGCAGCAGGTTGGCCATCATGGCCGTGGCGCGCTCCAGGTCACGCCACGAGTAGGTCAGGCCGTTGTCGGTTTCAAGAGCCACTTCATCCAGCGAGGCGGGAAACGCGGCGCGCAGCGCAGCAAACAGGTTATGGTTTTTCATGGATCAGGCTGTCGAAGGTTGAGGATTCAAAAAATTCAGAAAGTTCAGCAAACGAATCGGGGCTGGCGCTTTTCAACAAAGGCCATCACGCCCTCGCGGTGTTCGGCCGCGGTCGCGTAAGCATAGGCACTCGCGATTAAATTCTCAGCAACTGATGGATCAGTGGCAGGCCCCAACGCCCTGAAAGTCTGCTTGTTCAGACGCGCCGCCTGAGGTGCCAGCTGGCTGATACGACCCGCATACGCCAGAGCCGCCCGGGCGACTTCACCCGCCGGCACGACCTGGCTGAGGAAACCGCGCTGTTTCATCTCGGCCGCGTCCAGCACGGCTGCTGACAGCAGCATTTCGCGAGCCGTCAGCTCGCCGGCAGCGCGCATCACCAGCGCCGCCTCGCGCGGGGCCATGGGAAAACCCAGTTTGGCAATCGGCGCGCCAAAGCGGGCCGTCTCGCTCGCGATGCGTATGTCGCAGCAACTGGCAATCTCCATTCCAGCCCCCATGCAGTTGCCCTCGATCTGGGCAACGATGGGAATGTCGCAATCAAGCATGGCACGCAGGCCGCCCCATACGTCGTTTTCATGGAAGTCGCGCAGGCTGGCTTCATCGAACCGGAAATCAGCATATTCCGAAATATCGCCCCCGGCGCAAAAGTGGCCGGCGTCGTCTGCGCTGGCTGGCACACGTTGGCCGCATATCAGCACGCAAGTCACATCATGGCCGCGCTGGAGCTGCTCGAACGCAGTCCGCAACTCGCCCCACATGGCTCGCGACATGGCATTGAGCTTGCCAGGGTGCGACAGGGTCACGGTCGCAACCGGGCCCAGCCTCTCCAGAAAAATGGCGCCGCTCATGAATGGCCTTGCACGGATGGAAGTCGCCGCGGAAAACCAGGACGACACAGCGGATCAAGCGTGAGGGTCATACCTATTCGAGCTTGGCGCCCGAGGTTTTGACCACATCCGCCCAACGCTTGATTTCCGAGTGGACAAAAGCGCCAAACTGCTGCGGCGTCAGGTTGCCAAACTCCGCGCCGTTGCTGGCCCAGATGGCCTTGAGTTCGTCGGTCGCTGCAGCCTTGCGCAGGTCTTCCACGATGCGTGCCTGGATATCGGGGGGCGTCCCTTTCGGCGCCCACATGCCGTACCACGTGGTCACGGTGTAGTCCGGCAGGCCCACCTCGGCGGCGCAGGGAACATCCGGAAAAGCCGGATTGCGCTTGCTGCCCGACACCATCAAGGCCTTGATGCGGCCGCCCTTGATGTGGGCTGCAGACGAACCCAGGCCGTCGAACATCATGTCCACATTGCCGGAAATCAGGTCCTGCAAGGCCGGGCCGGCACCCCGGTAAGGAATGTGCGTGATGAAGGTCTTGGTCTGCTGCTTGAACAGCTCGCCGGCCAGGTGGTGGGAGGTGCCGGCGCCGGCGGAGCCGTAGTTGAGCTTGCCGGGATTCTTGCGGGCGTACTCGATGAAGGCCTTGATGTTTTGCGCCTCTGCCCGCTTCGGGTTGACCACCACCACCTGCGGCACGTTGGCCATCAGTGCAAGCGGCACAAAATCCTTCTCGAGGTCGTAGTCCAGCTTGGGATACATGGAAGGCGCAATGGTGTGGTGCACTGCGCCCATGAACAGGGTGTAGCCATCAGGCTGTGCTTTCGCTGCAATGCTGGCGCCCAGCGTGCCGCCGGCGCCACCACGGTTGTCGATGATGAGCTGCTTGCCGGTGAGCTTGGCAAACTGACCCGACAGCGGCCGGGCAAACGCATCGGTACCGCCACCGGCCGGGAAAGGCACGATCACCGTGACCGGTTTGGTCGGCCAGCCCGACTGGGCGCGGCTGTTGATGGCAAATAAGGCAACGCTGGCAGCCGTGGCGCGCAGCACGTCGCGCCGCGAACCCCTTAGCCCAAGGCTGAATGTCATTTTTTGTCTCCTGTCGTTGTTGAACGCTGTTGAAATCAGAAATCCGGAATCAATGCTATGTACACATTCAAATATACAAATCTTCCACGTCACCTGATACGGGGATTTTCCCCTGCGCCAGCATGGCGCGGTGCTTGTCCAGGCGCTTGAGATCGTAGAGGTAATTCACCATGAGACCATAGGACTGCTTGAGCCCTTTGGGCGACGGATCACCGGCCCAGTTGAGCCGCTCAATGCGGGCACCGTTGCCGAGGTGAAAGCGCGCTACCGCATCGATCGGTTTGCCGTCGTCCAGCGCGCGGCCCAGGTAATGCGCCGCGCAGTGCAGCAGCATCTGGCGTACCGGCGATTTTTCATGCAGAGCCAGTGCGCCCTCTGCAGCGCTGAGAAAATGCCCCGGCCCCGGCGGTTCAAACCCGACAGCACGGCCCAGCGCCACACGCTCCTTCTCGCCCAGACTCTCCAGCATGGCCGCAGCGTTCTTGCCCAGCCAGCTTCTAAAGCCCGGAATCGGCGAGAGCGTCGCAAACGTCCTGAGCCGCGGAAACTCTTCCTTCAGGGTCTCAACGACACGCTTGATCAGCGAGTCCCCAAAGCTCACGCCACGCAGGCCGGTCTGCGTGTTGCTGATGGAATAAAAAATCGCCGTGACCGCCTTGTTCACGTCCACTGCGTCAGCCGACTCGTCAAGCAACGGTGTGATGCTGTGGGCCATCTCATCGATCAGCGCGACTTCCACAAAAATCAGCGGATCGTCGGGCAGGCGGGGATGAAAAAAACCATAGCAGCGGCGGTCCGAGTCAAGCCGGTTCTTCACATCGGCCCAGCTCTTGATGTCGTGCACCGCCTCGTACTTGATCAGCTTTTCAATCAGGGATGCCGGTGAATCCCAGCTGATGCGACGCAAGTCCAGGAACCCCACGTCAAACCAGGTGGAGAACATGTACTCCATCTCGACATCAAGCGCTTGCAGGCGTTTGTCCGCTTTCAGATAAGGCAGCATGTCCGCCCGCAGGTCCACCAGAAAACGAATGCCCTCGGGGAAGGCACTGAAGCGCTGCAACAAGCGCCGACGCGGCGACACGGTGGCACGCCGGTAGCGCACCTCGGCCACGGCCTCATCAGGGGTTCCGACAGCTGCGGCAAATTGGGCTTGCGCTAGTTTGACTTTGTGCGTATCGGCGACGAACTGCTCGCTCATCAGGAGCCACATGTCGCGCCGCTCATTCAGGGCGGCGCTGGCGTACCAGCCGGCAACGCCCTTGGCCCGGCGCCCGCCTTCGACCTCGCTGACCTGCGGATCCACAATCGCCTTCAACTCCTCCAGCGTACGGCGCAAGACACGCGGCGACAGGGCTTCCTCTTTTTGCCGCAGCGTGGCCTTGAGCCGCTCGCGGGTCGAGCGTCCTGCCGGCAAGGCCTCGGCCAAGGTTGCAGTCGCTATCTTTTTAGGAGCTGCCTGCGGGTTAGGTACGGCTACTTCGGGTGCTTTTGATGCTTTTTTTTCGCCCGCAAGACGCGACACACTACGGTTAAGCCAATCTGCCGCGCTCATGAGGCCACCCGCGAACGCTGGTTGCGGGCCAACTCGCGCAAGGCTTCGCGCTGGCGCGTCAAATGGGTGCGCATGGCGGCCTCGGCGCCTTCGCTGTCGCGGCTTTTCAGCGCGGCAAACACGGTCATGTGCTCGGACAGGCTTTGCGCCAGCCGGCCCGGCGCCTGCAGCGACTGCAAGCGTGCCAGCTTCAAAATCTTGCGCAAATCGGCAATCGCCTGCGCCAGCCAGCGGTTGTTGGCCAGCAAAATAATGGCCTCGTGAATCGCGAAGTTCGCCGCGTAATAGTCAGTGATGCGGCCGGCCTGCGCGTGGCTGGCCAGCCGCTCATGCAGCGTCGTGAGTGCCGCCAGATCGGCATCGCTGGCATTGCGCGCCGCCTCATAGGCACAGCGCCCTTCGAGCAGCGCGATCACCGGGAAAATATCGTCCAGATCCTGCTCGGTCACTTCATTGACGAAGCAGCCGCGCCGCGGCTCGTGGCGCAGCAACCCTTCGGCGGTCAAGACCTTGAGAGCCTCGCGCAGCGGCGTGCGGGAGATTTCCAGCCTCTCGCACAGGGCAACTTCATCCAGAAAGCTGCCCGGCGCGAACTGGCCCGCAAATATCTGCTCGCGCAAGGTGGCGGCGACCTCTTGGTGCAATGAACTCTGGACAAGACGCATGGCAAGGGTTCCTCTGGGCTGAGTTGATATGAACACTGCAAATCACGGCTGTAATTTCATGTAATTACGCGTAATTATGAAGAAGTTGGCGTGTGACCGCAAGTCTTGTTTCATCCGGACAAACCCTGTGCCCGCCCCGCCCCGCCCCGCCCCGCCCCGCCCCGCCCCGCCCCGCCCCGCCCCACCTCACCTCACCTCACCCCGGCGCCAGCAGTCGGGACGGGGACGATCGACAACCGGCGGCGACGGCGCCCCTGGATCGGGACCGGATCAAAGGCGTGCGACGGCCTCCCCGAGTTGGGCCATCAGCTCCGGGACGAACCTGAGCCGCTTGGCCTCCTCCTCCAACACCTTCCCGAACGCACGTTTTTTCAGGGCGGCGATATCGAAATCGCCGCGCCTGTTCGCCGGAACCGTGCTGTCCAGAATATCGAAGAGCCGGTCCACCGCGTGGAGCCTGCCCCACAAGTAGTCATTTTCACGGATCGACCGGCTGAGAAAACCGCCAAAGCCGGCGAATGACCCGCCTTGCAGAACACTCTTCTGATCAGGGAGCGCGAGGGTGGTCGCATCTTCGGGGCTAATGCGGTCGATCAGAATCTCGTCGATCGGGCCCGCATCCAGTGACAGGGCACTGGCCGTTGGGCGCAGGATGATGTCCCAGTAAAGGTAGCCGAGATAGCCGGTGAGTATGGCAACACGGCACCGCTCAGCCATACGCAGGAGCAAGGGAGATGCCAGCACGGCATCCGTATTGTCCATTGTCCGCTCCATGTCGCATTCCTGGCCCAGCCTTTCAACCAGCTTTGAGATTTCATCAAGGTCTTCCTTGCCAAGAAAATCAACCGCGCCAGTACCAATGTTCAATTTTTCATGGGCAAACCGGCCGACGAACAACCTTCGGCACATGGAGACGGCCTGGCGACTCAAAAAATTCATGTCGTCATAAACCGACAACTCGTCAATGCATTTTTGTACTTTAATTTTCAAAAGATCGAGAGACTGCGAATCGGTCGCACCGGAGTCATCCCCTGAAATATTTTGATAAAGATCATTGATTTCATGCAGAACAAAATTCAATCGCCTTTTTTTGTAGATAACGCCAAAATTTCCGATGATTTTTCCGAAGGTCGGCAACTCGGAATACTCATGAACATGTTCCGGCATGGAGTAGGAAGCGGCGATGCCGCCCTGATTTCTGGCCCACTCCTCAACAATCTCCTGGACCCGGCGCGCGTCCCGCGAATCGGCAGCGTACTGACAGGCGCTGACAATGATCTGAACGATAAAGTCCAGCCCCTCAAGGACCAGAGAACGCACCCAGGCGTCATAGACAATCGCTGTACCGGACAGGAGGTTCATGGATGAGAGCCGCCAGTGCCGCAAATCATCGGCCGTGAAGTTGCCTTTGAGACCGCCCGCGGTCATCTGCTCGATCATCCTCGCGACATGGGAGCGCGCGTCCAGGATGGCAGCCTTCAAGCGCCGGGCCTGCCGGTTGTACCGGCTGATCACTGCCAGTTCGTTGTAAACGGGATCGTGGCGAGGCAGGTCCGAGAGCGCCGCGCGCAACGTGGCGAAAAAACCCGGAACGCCATTGCCGGACGCCGCTTTCTCGCGCCTGATGTGAGGGTCTATGAAGACGAGGCGGCGATCCACTTCACGGAAAGCGCCATGGGTGCGGATGGCCTCCACACAGGCCATGATGGGCTTGTTGTCGAGAACGCTGCCATCGACCAGTACCGCGTCTTCGGGATTTTCTCCCTGCTCAAGGTACCTGCGGAAATTGCGCGCCAGGAAGTGCGTGCGCGCCGGCCACGGCCTGCGGCGTTCAGCCAGAATGTCGTCGATCTCGCGGATCTGCGCTGGCGGAAAGGCCCCGGGGTACGAAGCCGACGCCCGGGCGGCAAAGGCAAGAGACGGGAGATTATCAACATCGAAATCGCTCTGCAGATGGCCGGTTCTGCGATGGTCCAGGCTGAAGCGAAGAACGTGGCGATGCTCCCTTTCATGCGCAACCGGCGGATCATGGATGAAGATGGGCCGGTCCAGCCCTCTGAAATCGGTCACGGTGACCAGAAGGTCAAGCCTGGCTCCCGTGGGCAACAGCGACTCCGAAGCCGAGCCGGTTTTCCCCATCGCCACCAGGCCATCCAGCATCAGCGCGGTCATGCGGCGACCGTCAAGCGGAGGCTTGAACCAGCGAGAGCGCAGGAAAATCGAGACCCGCTCCTTCATTTCAGCGTCGGCCTTCCCGGGTAGCAAGCCCTCGCGGTCGAGCCGGGTAAGCAGGGGACGCATGAGCGGCCAAAAATACCACTTACTCCAGAGTCGCGCCCTGGCCTCAGGCGCCAACAGATTGAGCATGTCGGCATCGGTCAGCCACATGTCCGTGATAGGCGCCAGACTCAGGTCATGGGCCAGCGCCGTAGCCAGGGCCACGCCGTTGATGCCTCCCGCGGAGGCTCCCGCTATGACGTCGACGATGACCCGAAGATCAATCTCCCGCCCAAGGGTTTCCAGAAATTCAAGGTAAATGTCTCCGGTCGAGCTTTCCGGCTCATCAGGGTAATAGTCGTGAAAGCCAGACGCTGCAGACGCTGCAGACGCTGATGTCTCGTCGCTTTCATAGGATTTATCCCTGTGGCAGATTTTTGACGCTCTGACCAGATTGAGGATTTCGCGATTAATACCGTGCTGGTAAATCGCCAGCGATACGCCGCCGAAGAAAACGACGGCCAACCGAAGTTCTTTTTCTTTCATCGCTGCGCTCGCTTTCAGCCCCCTGGCAACGGGCGGCGAAATCGGTACCCCGCATATCAGTCTGCCCCCCTGCGACCCAAAAAGCAACAGCCGGCGCAAACCGGCTGACCGGTCGCGCCGGCCTTCTCGCGCGAGGCGGGAGACTAGGGCCCGTTCACCCTACTCAGGCCACTCAGACCGTGCCGCCGGCGCCGAAGCAGCCCGCTGCGAAGCCCACCACCACAGCCAGGCGCCAGCAGCGATCATGGGCACACAAAGCCACTGGCCCATGCTCATGCCGAGGGCCAGAATGCCGAGAAAGTCGTCCGGCTCGCGGAAAAACTCGGCGATAAAGCGGAACACGCCATAGCCCACCAGGAAGGCCCCGGAGACCTGCCCCATCTTGCGCGGTTTGCGCGCATACAGCCACAGCAGCACAAACAGCAACAGCCCTTCCAGCAGGAACTGGTAGACCTGCGACGGGTGGCGCGGCAGCATGGAGCCGCTATTCCTGAACACCATGCCCCACGGTAAATCAGGCGAGCTGAAACGCCCCCACAACTCGCCATTGATGAAGTTACCCACCCTCCCCGCCGCCAGCCCCGTGGGCACGCAGGGCGCTACGAAGTCCATGACCTGCAGCCAGGGCCGCTGGCGCGTGCGCGCAAACCAGAGCTGCGACACCAGCACGCCCAGCATGCCGCCATGAAAGCTCATGCCGCCCTGCCAGACCGCCAGAATTTCGAGCGGGTGCGCCAGGTAGTAGCCCGGCTTGTAGAAAAGACAGTAGCCCAGGCGCCCCCCGACGACGACACCCATGACGCCCAGGAACAGGATGTCTTCGATGTCCTTGCGCGACCAGGCGCCGGGGCCGGTGATAGAGGCATAGGGTTCATGCCGGAGACGCCGGGTCGCCAGGAAAAAAAACAGGCCAAAAGCCGCCAGGTAAGTCAGGCCATACCAGTGAATCGCCAGTGGGCCGAGTTGCAGGGCAACGGGATTGATTTGAGGGTGAATCAGCATGGGTTGCCATTGTGCACGCAAGCAGGCCGCAAGTCGGGGACCAACGTGTCACGAAACACGTCACGAAACCCGCGCTACCACTGCACATGCTTCGCTCACCATGAATTTGGAAGGTCTGGGACCTTCACCGGGCCGACCTCCATGAATACTCGTGTCCGGTCAGTTCAACCGCAGTTGCCGGAGGGCCCAACGAAGTTCATGCCAGCATCTTTTTCAACTCGCCGCTGTCTATCAGCGCCTGCAAATTCGCAGCGCCACCCACCAGAGTGCCCTTGACGAACACCATCGGAAAGGTCGGCCAGCCGGTCCACATCTTGAGCGCATTGCGCTCGCGCCAGGTGTTCAGATAGTTGCCGTATTCCAGATACCGGTAAGCCTGCCCGATATTGTCCAGCGCCTTGCACGCCTTTCGGGAAAAAGGGTTCATCCCCATTCCCACCACAACCACATCGTTATCCCTGATCGCCGTCATCACCTCTTGCACGATGGCCTGCTGATGCATCGCAATCTTGTTGCGGATAGCAGGGTGAATCTGGGCTTCGTCAAGAAGAAAGCGTGGCATGGAGCGCTCCGGCAGGTCGGAAGCCAAAACAGTAACACAGCCCAGTAGCGCAGCCGCCGTTGGACACCCTGGCGAGACTGCAGCCGAAGCTCAGCTGCCCAGCACCCGGTAGAAGTAGGTGGTGTCGCACAGCCCGCCGTGCGGCAGCAGCGCATAGCCGGGAATCACGCCGCAACGCTGCCAGCCGAGCCGCGCATACAGCCGCTCGGCATCGCCGCTCGCGGTGTCGAGCACCAGCAGTGACTTGCCGCACTCGCGCCCCAGTTGCTCGGCCGCCTGCATCAACAGCGCACCCAGCCCCTGACGCCGGGCCCGGCGGTACACCAGCATCTTCGACACATCAGCGCGGTGCGGTTGATTTTCGGGTTGGTCCAGCACCAGTTGCACAGTCCCCACGATGCCGTCGGCATCTTCGGCCACCAACAGGCCGCGTTCGCCCTGTGCTACGCCATCCGCCACGCGGCGCCAGAACGCCAGCGCCTTAGGCATCGACAAGGGGAGCATGTAGCTCACCGATGCGCCGCCCTCCACACAATCGATCAGCAGTTCGGCCAGCGCCTGCACCTGTGCGTCGGTCACGGCCAGCAGCCGGCGAATGCGGGGGGCGAGGACGGGGGTGTTCATTGACATGTCATCTCCGGAAGACGGGAACGGTTGGGGGCAAGGTCGTGATCATGACAGCATGGCGCGCGGTCTTGCGAGTGGGGTTGTGGTTGCAGATTTTCGTAACTACTCAAGTCACAGCACCATGGCCTTGATCCATTCCCCCTCTTGCTCCTCTTGCTCCTCTTGCTCCTCTTGCTCCTTCCCGCCTTTGGGGGAAGGCCGGGATGGGGGCAGTGCGACCCTTATTGAGCTTTCACAATTCATGACGGCATTCCCGTGATTGCGAGCGCAGCGCGGCGATCCACATCTTCGCTTCGGGCCGCCCAGGGAGTTTTGTCTCCAACCACAAAAGCGTTCAGTATCAAGGTGCACTCGCACACATGCGGGGAGCCCCCTTCCCGCCTTCCCCCAAAGGCGGGAAGGGGTAACACGAGGATGGACTCAGCCCGAACGGTAGACAGACCTGAGTAGTTACCGATTTTCTACAAAATCGGCCTTCATCCCGATAAACACGGGCGCGAGCAACTACCTTTTTTGTAGCGTCTTCAGTCAATTCCCCTGCAACTGCCGGAAAATCCTGCCAAACAAGCCATTCATGACCTCCATGATCGGCGGCGGCGCCGGCGGAGCGGGCCGCGGGCGCGGAATGTCGAATTCGGCGTTCTGGTCAAGCCAGCGGTTGCGAAACCCTTGCTGAAAAACCTCGCCCACCATGGGCAGCGCGCTGCGGGCGCCCTGCCCCCAGGCGCCCATCGTCACGCTGTTGTCGTTAAAGCCGACCCGGGCACCCGCCACCAGTTGCGGGTTCATCATGATGAACCAGCCGTCGGTGTTGTCTTGCGTGGTGCCGGTCTTGCCGGCCACGTCGGCCTGGATGCCGTAGCGCTGGCGAATGGCCGTGCCCGTGCCCTCGTCAATCACACCGCGCATCGCATTCACCAGTGTCAGCGCATGCGCACGCGGCATGGCCAGCTCGCGCTCCCTGACGGGCTCGAACTGTTCGAGCAACCGGCCGTTACGGTCTTCCACCCGCAGCACCAGCACCGGCGGCATGTAGCTGCCGCCATTGGCAATGGTGCCGTAAGCGGTAACCATCTCCAGCAGCGTGACGGGGCTGGTGCCCAGCGCGAGTGACGGCACCAGGTCCAGCTTGCTCTGCCGCACCCCCATGGCCTGCGCCAGCGCCCCCACTTTGGCCGGCCCCACTTTCTGCATCAGCTGGGCCGTGATGGTGTTTTTGGAATACACCAGCCCGTCGCGCAAGGTGGTGGGCAGGCCGGTGGGCGGCGTCGCATCGCTGGGCGTCCACACCTCGCCGCCTTGCTGCGAGATGGCCACAGGCTGGTCAATCAGGGTGTCCAGCGGGTCCAGCCCCAGCATGAAGGCCGCGCCATAGACAAAGGGCTTGAAGGTCGAGCCCGGCTGGCGCCGCGCCTGGCTCACGTGGTCAAACTGCTCCTGCGCAAAGTCGCGGCTGCCCACCCAGGCCCGCACGGCGCCGTTGCGCGGGTCGAGCGCGAGGAAGCCGGCCTGCAGCACGGGACGCTCCTGCCCGGCCTTGCGCCGGCCGTCGGCCAGCGTTTGCAGTTGCGCCATCTGCCGCGCCACCGCCTGGTTGGCCGCCTTCTGGATCTTGGCGTCAAGCGTGGTGCGCACCCGCAGGCCGTCAGCATGAATGTCGAAGCCCCTGTGGTCGGCCCAGGCGATCAGCCATTTGCGCAAATGTTGGGCCACGTGCGGCGCCGGGCCCAGCGCCTCGGTCTGCCGCTCAAAGTCCAGCCGCAGCGGCCGCTTGGCCAGCATTTCAACCCGGGCCGGGTCGAGCTTGCCGTGTTTGGCCATCTGCGCCAGCACCAGGTTGCGGCGCTGCACGGCGCGCTCCGGGTTCAACACCGGGTTGTAGTAACTCGTGCCCTTGAGCATACCGATCAGCGTCGCGCTCTCCAGCACGTCGAGCTTGTCGGCCGACTTGTCGAAATAGGTGCGCGCGGCCATCTCGATGCCGAAGGCGTTGTAGAGAAATGGCACGGTGTTGAGATAGGTCTCAAGAATTTCGCGCTTGGAATACACCGCCTCGATCTTCAGCGCGGTGATCGCCTCCTTGGCCTTGCGCGTGATGCTGGCGGCGCGGCCGATTTCTTCAGGGTAAAGGTTGCGCGCCAGCTGCTGCGTGATGGTCGAGCCACCCTGCAGGTTGCCCGACAAAGTGCTGAGCACCGCCCCAGCCGTGCGGCGAAAATCAATGCCATGGTGCTCATAAAAGCGGTGGTCTTCGGTGGCGATCAAAGCGTTCACCACATGGGGCGAAATCTTGTCCAGCGTTACCCACTGCCGGTTGATGCGTTTGTATTCGGCCAGCACCGTGCCGTCAGACGCCAGCAGCACCGAGGGAGCTTCAGACTTGGCCTTGCGCAGGTCGCCAATGCCGGGCGTGAACGGAATCAACACCAGCACGTACAGCAGCATCAACGCCGGCAGTACCAAAGCCGCCCGCACGGGGTGCCGCCTGACGGCACCCATCAGACGGCGGGCCTGTTCAGTGGCGAAAGTGGCTGCGCGGTGAAGGGCCGGGGTCATGGACCAAGTTTAAGGTGACAGTCAACCCAGTTTGTAACTTTGCCGACCCTCCGGGGTTACATCTGGCTGCAGTCTCGTGGGATGGTCGCCATAAGCTACTTTTCATAAGCTACTTTTAATAGCGAGAAGAACTCATCGACGCATCAATCTGCAGTTGCCGCCAGGCAGTGCAGAGACAATAATACGGCGCGGGACCTCCAATCCCAATACGGCAGCGGCAACTCGATCAACGAGGAGGAAACCGATGATGCGTATAGAAGAAAAAGAAGAAAAACAGGGCGCCGCACGGCATGTGCGACACACCGCCTGCGCCCCTTATCCCCGTTATCCCCGTTATCCCCGCATCCCATGACTCCCGACCCCGCCCCCCTCGCGCTGGTGGTGGACGACCTGCCGGTGACCCGCCTCCTGATGAAGCGGGCGCTGGAGCGCCTCGGCTGCGCTCCGGTGCTGGAGGCCGCCGACGGGATCGCGGCGCAGGCGATTTTGCGCCAGCACCCGGATGTTGCGCTGGTCCTGACGGACATCATGATGCCCAGGATGAACGGGCTGGAGCTGCTGCGCTGGGGGCGCGAGGCGGCGCCGGGCACCATCTGGATCGTCCTCTCCGGGCTGGACACCTTCGACTCGGCGGTGGCGGCGATCCGGCTCGGGGCGTTCGACTTCCTGGCGAAGCCGCCGCGGATGGAAGAGCTGGAGGTCTCGGTGCGCAACGCGCTGGAGCGGCGGCGGCTGCTGGCGGAGCAGGCGCGGCTGCACGCGGAGCTGCAGCGAAAGGTGCAAGAGCTGGAGGAGAAGTCGGAGCTGCTGCGGCGCGACCTGGAGCGGGCGGAGGTGATCCAGCGTGCGCTTCTGCCGGGCAGCCCGCCGCTGGTGGAGAGCTACTGCGTCCAGGCAGTCTACCGGCCGGGGCAGCACGTGGGCGGCGACCTCTACGACGTGGTCCGTCTCGGCGAGCGGCACCTGGCCTTCTACCTGGCGGACGCCACCGGTCACGGCGTCACCTCGGCGATGCTCTCGGTGCTGTTCAAGCAGCGGCTGGTGCTGGTGGACCCGGAGACGGGCCGCGCACTGGCGCCAGCGGCGGTGCTGGACGCGGTCAACCGCTCGCTCTGCCAGTCGATCGAGGCGCCGGGGCTCTTTGTGACCGCCGTCTTTGGCCTGCTCGACACGGTGGAGGGTAGCGTGACGCTGGCCTCCGCGGGGCACCCACCCGTGCTGCACGTGAGCGAGGGCCGGGAGACGCGCCTGATCCGGCGCACGGGGCCGGCGCTGGGGCTGGCGCTGGATGCACGCTTCCACGAAGAGCGGCTTCAGCTGGCGCCGGGCGATCGAATGCTCCTCTACACCGATGGGCTCCTCCCGTCAGGGACGGAGCAGGAGCTGGAACGGCTCAAGCGGGTGCTCTCCATGCCGCTCTCCGGCGCGCAGGAGATGTTGGGGGAACTGCGCGGTGGCGCCGCCGCGAATCCGGCTCTGGACCCGGACCCGGACGACGTGACCATTCTCCTGATCGACGCGCACGCCGGCCCCTCCTCGTTCGACAACGGCGCCGCGAGCCCCAACCTGGCCGGCTCGGGCGCGGCGCGGCCAGGCGGCGAGGTCGTCTTCTACGGGGAGACGGAGGACGCCGTGCACCTCGCGCTGCGTGGCCGGGCCACCTGGATGCACTGCGACGCCTTCTACGAAACCGCGCGTGCCGTACTGGAGGAGGGGCGGCCGCTGGTGCTGGACCTCTCCGGCTGCGACTACCTGGACAGCACCTGCCTCGGCACGGTACACGAGCTGGTCGGCCGGGGCCGCGTGGTGCTCGCGGGAGTGACGCCTGCGGTGCGCGCGCTCTTCGAAGAGCTGAGCATGGATAGGGTGCTGGCCGGCATCCGCGAGGACATTACCGCCGTGCCCGAGCTCTACGCGCTGAGCACCCGGCACGACGACCCGGCAGCGTGGCGTGAGCGGATTCTGCACGCGCACGAGGCGCTCTCGGGGCTGAGCGAGCACAACCGCGAAGAGTTCCGGGAGGTGGTCGAGTCGCTGCGCGGGGAATTGGGCGGCGGATGATCGCCTGCGCAGACCCCCGCCTGGTCCGCGTGCCGATGAACCCGCCCATCAACGAAAGCGCGGCCAGCACGGCGACTTCAACAAGATCCGGGCCAGCGACCCCTCAGCCCTGCCGCTTGAGCGGCTGCCAGCCCGCAAACTTGGGGTAATGGCGCTGCACCACCGGGCCGTCGAAATCCCAGGCGATGCATTTGCCCAGGTGGTAAGGCGGCGCGGCGTTTTCAGGCTCGGGCAGGCCGGCTTGCCTGCGCAGGCGGTCGCGGTAACCGGGAATGGTCTGGTAGGCCGCAGTCGCCATGTTGAACAGCAACTCGCGCAGGTGCGTGCAACCCTTGATGCCGCCCAGCGCCCGCTCAATGGCCTGGCGCCAGCCCGGCCCCATGGTCACGCCCACCATCTGCTGCATCGGGTCATTGCCCTGTTGGCATTCGCCAAAGGGCGTGTGGTCCATCGAACTGGCGATCTCGCGGATCGTCAGGGTGTCGTCCACCGTCGCCCGGATCGCCATGCCATGAAGTGGCGTGCCCGGCGGCAGCTCGCCCTGCTCGAAGCGCTCCAGCGCATAGGTCTTGGTGTCGGTCAACTCGGCCTCGATGTCCCACAGGCCATCCTCACGGTGGTAGCCGCGAAAGACGACAGCGCGTGTGTGCAGGTGGGATCGGGCTTGGGGTGCAGGCAGTGGCATAAGGGACTTCGTTGGACGGGAAAAATATGATTTTCCCAGAATGCCTGCACTGGAGCAGCCCAGCCGCCAAGTCCCCACACTGATCAGCGAGAAAGGAAACCGCCATGCCCTACCTGCAACTTGACGTCAACGGCCGCTACCCGGTGGACCAGAAGAAGGCCCTGGCCCAAAAGCTGTGCGACAGCTACGCCGCCATGATGAAGGTGGACACAGGTTTTCTAAATCAAGAGCGACATTGCCCTTAGCGCCCACAGATTCTGTAAAGCTTCTTTTTCACAGAACAGCACCGCAACTGCAGCGCTTTCCAAGAGACTTCTTGACACCGCGAATGCGGTGGGCGGAATTTCCGTGCCGGCGGATGCCKCACCCTCAAGAATCCGGCATAACTTTGAATGGAGAAAAAATTATGTCTAGAACGCCAAACGATGACCGTAGCGACAGCATGAATCCGAACAATGATGCATACGATGACAGCATGGACAACCACAGTAATCAATTGAATCCCAATAACGATGCCTACCAAGGGCAGCGAGGAGATGCTAACGAGGACTGACCTTGAAACCCGCTGGCCCTCTAGCGCAGTGGGCCAGCACTCACAGAACTTGTACGTAAGATTGAGTTGCGGCGTAGCGCTAAAAGTACATTACTGCATTACTGCATTACTGCATTACTGCATTACTCGTGTGGTGGCTGCTTGTTCGTAAAGTTCACAATATCGCCTCCGTATCTGGTCTTGCGCGACCATCCACAACGGTGGTTCGCCGCGAGTGCCTGCGATAACCAAATCACACAGGAACGATATAAATCTGGTCACGGCAAACAGACCACGCTCTCGTTCCGAATCTACCGCGCCTCCAACAGCCTCCAACACACCTTCTGCAGCCTTGAACGGCATTAGTTGTTGACCGCTTGACCATTTTTTTAATAGATCATGGCTCAAGTAAAAGCCATGTCGTTTGATGCCTTTGCGGACCATGCAACTGCTAAATTCCGCCAAGTTAGCGCAACAGGCGGCCTGTTGCATCCTCAACAGCCAGTGCCCCAGTGGCTTTTTCCCCTCGGCAAGAAAGGGCAAGAGTCTCGACACCGGTACCTCGCGCCGATCTTGCCAATTTTCTGCCGCGCCACACCATTCCATCCATACCAAGGCTTGCAAACTGGTATCTACTAAAAGAACAACTGCCAGCTTTAGATCTGAGTTGTACTTACTCCAGCTCTGTTGGGGACGACCAATATGAGGCTCCAGCAGTGTCACGAAATCAGTCTCGGGCAATTGGTGGGCTGACCAAGCAGCTTGATCCAGTCGGGCCAGCCTTTGCACCAGTTGGTACAAATCGTCATCTCCAGGCTCACCGAGACCTCGTAGTACCGCCTCCCAGTCAGATTGCCAAGGAAGGGGGCTTGTCAGTTCTTTACCCTGAAGAGCCTCGGCCAATACATCATTCGGAATAAAACGACCGAAAAGCCGGTGTATGCCATCTTGCGTTGTGGTCGATAGTCTGTTCGTTCTGGTAATAGCCCTCGATAGGTCTTTGATGACCTTGAGGGGGCTATCTTTCCAGTGGTCATCAGGAGTCGGTTTGTATTGGCGCAGCAACTGCAGCAGACTCAAATCTAGCGCGGTACGCAACACGGTATCCGGCGACAACGTTAAGGCCGTTGAAGCATGCACTTTGAACGTCTTCCCAAAGAGTTTCAGAGGTCGATAAAGACTAACCGGGGAAAAGTAGTTCGACGGAATTGGACGGGACTTTTTCTTTGAGTCTTCTGGCATAGCGTCGCTCAACAGAATAGGCATCACTGACGTGGGGTGACTGTTTCAGAGCCGCGTGAACGGGATATGCGACGGGCGGACCTCGATGTGCTCCGCGTGCTGACTGACTAGCTGCCTAACCGACCTGAAGCGCGCCCCCATGCGAGGGCCAGGGCCGATAACGATCCACTCAACGCAGTCGAGCAAATTGAAGCGTGCGCGCGGCGTTTGGTTATAGGGTACCGGTAGGCCGCCACGGTCGTAGTAAGAAACCGGGAGCGATCCGACAGCCACGGCGGCAGGCACGGAGGCAGCCTGAACAAGACTGAGTCTGCACTCTCGCTCTTCGGCGAAGTGCTTGTTCTTGGTGTGAACCAGATAGTTGAGGAAGGCCTCCAGCGAGCCACCGGGGAGGCTGGCAATGGGGTTCCGCATAGTCTTCTTTTTGAAGACGAGTGGATCAGCAAGTTCGTCCAGATAGAGCTCGTAGGCCTGGACGAAGGCGTCGCCGTGCCGTAGTACCTCAGCCTTTAGGGGGTTTTCGAGGTGGTAATGAACGTCTAGAAGGTCGTAGTCCAGGTAGTCGCCCGGACCAATGTTTGCGACGGCCGCGAGAAGCTTCTTCCGGCTAAAGTGCAAGGCGTAGCCGCCATCGGCCCCATAGCCCCGCCACTGGCTCAGAAGGCCGTGCCTGAAGTCCTCTTCGCCGGTTGGCTTGCAGAAGCACGTAATGTATGCGCAGAGCATACTGAGCGCATTTGAAGCGATCCGGTTCTCAAACTGGGCAGCGTATTCCAAGACGTCGACTCCGCGACGGGCGAACGTCAACACGCGCGGATCGTTCTGTTTGATCAGCTCGAAGGTGCGGATGCGGAACAGAGGAGACAGGACGCCCTTTCCAGTGGCCAGCTCCGACTCATCATTGGCGCAGTAGTACGCAGTGCTCCAGATCTGCCCGGTACTCAGGATTCCGATGAGCCCTTTCGCGGTTGTGTAGTGGAAGAGCGCATCGTCTCGCGCGCCCTCGGAGTACGGCGGTGAAACGTGAATTGGGATGTCGCTCACGATACGGGGTGGTGGTGTTGTTGTGATGATTAACGTTTGATTAGCCGCCTGCAGGAGGAATCTTCTGGACGTGGGATCCGGAGCCGGACACCGCTGGGATATTTCCGATTCCTTGAGAAAAAGCCTGGATGATCAGTGGCGTAGCGGCCCCAATGTTCGCAGCAAGCAGTACCTTGTCAATCTCGTAAGCGACCGCAAGGCCACCGGCAACAATGGCGAGCAAGAGCCTGACAACGTAAAAGGCGGTTCGTTTGTATCGCTCCGGAACAACTATTGTGTGTGCGTTGTATACCTGTGCTGCGGCCACGATATCGACTGCGGCACTACCCGCAAAGCCGCACAGAAAGATTTCGTATGAAGTCACCGTCCGACTCCCTTGGTTAGCGAGTCTGACGGACTGTGATTGCTCAAGTACTCCCCAAGCTTTGCTAGCGCGATAGAAGAAGACGCTTGCTTGTTCTGTTCTTGACGTAGCGATTCGATGAACGCCCGGTACGCTTCTTGTGAATTTTGTACCTCTCCGTCAGCATTCGCCTTCAACTCTTGAATCAATCGCTCCAACTCAAGAATAATATAACGACTCTCAAGGGATCGTTTGAAGTAGAGGCCGGAGACTAGCGATCCGACCACGCCTCCGAGGGCTGCAATTACGAAGGTGACCGGAGCCACATCGCCGATCCAACTTATGACGCTACCTATGTCGACTGACATGAACTCTCCCGTGAAAAGGCGGCTAACGTAATGTATACCGCACACGCTGCGGTATAACACGACCGCTTCGAAAAGTGGCCTGATGGGGTGTGATGCATTACCCACCCGGGTTTTTACCAAGAAGAAGCAGCATTATCATTTTTATAGCCATCAGAACCCAATGACCACCATCGCCGGGTCATCGATCCAGTGGAATAGCGCGTTAGTACCCAGGCAGAAGGCTTTGATTTAAATGAGGATTGCCCAAGCTACCCGGATTTCTCAATTTGCCATCCATAGAACATCCACTTGGATGGTGTTAAGATGGTAAAATGCCAAAACCCAGCAAAACCTCCCAGATTGCAACGCCCAAGCCGGTCGACGAAAAGATCACGATCAACCTTGGCTGTGTTGACCTTGGCCAGATTGACTTGCTGGTGCAGGAAGGCTTTTACGCGAACCGGACCGACCTGATCCGCACGGCAATTCGCAACCAGCTCACCACGCACAGCGAGGTCGTGCGCCAGGTCGTTTCGCGCAAGACGCTGGTGCTGGGCATCCAGCACTACACCGAAGCGGACTTGCTAGCCGTGCAGGCAGCTGGGGAGAAGTTGCAGATCCGCGTGCTGGGGCTGGCCACAATCGCGCCCGAGGTCACGCCCGCGCTGGCGCTCGCCACCATCGAATCGCTGACCGTGCTGGGCGCCCTGCATGCGAGCCCCGCCGTGAAAGCCGCGCTTGTGCAGCGCATCCGCTGATCCAACGAGTCAACGAATCAACGAATCGAACCGAAAGAAGCTGATGAACCCCGATTTCCAACGCCTGATGAAGGATGCCGCCCAGCTCACCCGTGCCGGTGACCTGCAAGCCGCCACCGCCGCGATCCAGGCCGCGCTGGGCGGCGGTGTGGCTGCCGCAGTAGCTGCCGGCCAAGACCTGCGCAACGTGATCGATGTTGCGGCGCGCGAGGTGCCTGACGTTGCGCGGACATTTGATGACGAGGCGCCATCGGCGCCGGTCGGCAACGCTCCTGACGCCGGCCGCTTCATTGCCGGCAGCCATGGCGACGCTTCGGGTCACCGGGACTTCAAGCTCTATATTCCGCCGGGCGCCGGCGAGCGCCCGCTGCCGCTGGTGGTGATGCTGCATGGCTGCACCCAGAACCCGGACGATTTTGCGGCGGGCACCGCCATGAACGATGCGGCGCTGGCGCAGGGCTTCTTCGTGCTGTACCCGGCGCAGTCGCAGCAGATGAATCCGCAGCGCTGCTGGAACTGGTTCAAACACACCCACCAGGCCCGCGGGCGCGGCGAGCCGGCGCTGCTGGCGGGCATGACGCGCGAGGTGATGGCGCGCCATGCGATTGACCCGAACCGTGTCTATGTGGCGGGCCTGTCTGCGGGCGGCGCCATGGCCGCCATTTTGGGCGACGCCTACCCTGACCTGTATGCTGCGGTGGGCGTGCACTCGGGGCTGGCGGCCGGCATCGCAACAGACCTGCCGTCTGCGCTGGGCGCGATGAGGGGCGGCGGCACCACCACCCGTGCGGCCGCCAGCGGCGTGGCAACCATCGTCTTTCATGGCGATGCCGATACCACGGTGCACCCGGGCAACGGCGAGCAGGTCATCACGGCCAGCGTTGGCACGGCGGCCGCTGTCGAAGTCGAACACCTGAAAGGAACTGACGGCCGCGCGACCACGCGCCGCGTGCACCGCGCAGACGATGGTTCGGTGGTGGCCGAGCACTGGCTGGTGCACGGCGCGGCGCACGCCTGGTCAGGCGGCAGCGCAGAGGGTTCATATACCGATGCCCGTGGGCCGGATGCCAGCGCCGAGATGGTGCGGTTTTTTCTGGAGCATCCGCATCGGCAGGCCCATTGAGCGCCCGTTTTGCAAGCACGCCATCCGGGTTCCGGCCAGGGCGTCCGACCGAAATTTGGGGCTAGCCTCAATACGGTTCAGTTAAGCCCTTGCCGCTGGTTTGTCATCCCGAACTTGATCCGGGATCCATGGATTGCGGGTCGGGCCCGCAATGACAAGTCAAGGTTTTGGTGGATTGATGCCGTGGGCTGTAAAGTGAAGCGCTGAAGAACGCCTGCGAATCACGGAGACGCCATGACAACCCAAATCTCGGACATCCACATCGCCCAGGCCGACCCGCTGCCGGAACCCCGGCTGCTGCGTGACGAACTGCCGGTGGGCAACACTGAAGCCGAATTCATCGCCGCGTCGCGCGCCGCCACCCGCAACATCCTGCGCGGCCTGGACGACCGGCTGCTGGTGGTCGTGGGCCCCTGCTCTATTCACGAGCCCGAGTCGGCGCTCGAGTACGCTGCGCGGCTGCGCCAGGAAGCGGTGCGCCTTGGCGAATCGCTGCTGCTGGTGATGCGCGTCTACTTCGAAAAGCCGCGCACGCGCATGGGCTGGAAGGGCCTGATTTATGACCCGGGGCTGGACGGCCAGGGCGACATTGGCGAAGGTCTGCGCCATGCGCGGCGCATTTTGCTCGAATGCGCGCGGCTGGGTGTGCCGGCGGCCTCTGAAATTTTGGACCTGGTGACGCCGCAGTATTACGCCGAGCTGCTGACCTGGGGCGCGATTGGCGCCCGCACGGTCGAAAGCCCGCTGCACCGGCAGATGGCTTCTGCCCTATCAGCGCCCGTGGGCTTCAAGAACGCCACCAACGGCAGCGTGGGCGCGGCCATTGACGCCATCCACGTCGCTGCCCAGCCGCACCGCTTTCCGACCATCTCGCTCGAAGGCCGGGCCATGATCATCACGACCACCGGCAACCCCGATGGCCACCTGGTGTTGCGTGGCGCCAGTGACGGACCAAACTACGACGCCGCCAGCGTCAGGCGCGCCACCGAAGCCCTGGAGAAATCCGGCCTGCCGCCCCGCCTGGTGATTGACTGCAGCCACGGCAACAGCAACAAGGACTATTCCCGGCAGCCCGCCGTGGCGGCCGACATTGCACAGCAGGTCGCCGGCGGCTCGACCGGCATCTGCGGCCTGATGATTGAAAGCCACCTGGTCGAGGGCCGGCAGGACATCGTCGATGGCCGCAAGGGCCTGCACTATGGGCAAAGCGTGACCGACGCCTGCATCGGCTGGGAGGCGACCGTGGCCGTGCTGGAGCAGCTGGCGGCGGCCGTGYGCCAGCGCCGGGCGGGCGCCATCAAGTAATTTGCCGGCGTGCCTCCCGGCGTATAGGATGGGCAGCATGAGCCTCATGTTGCGCGCGCTGACCCTATGCGTCGCCCTGGCCACCTTGGCCGCCCCGGGCACGATGATGGCTGCGCAGCCGCTGCCTGTGGCCGGCCCGCCCACTCCACCAACTCCACCTACTATTACGCGGCTGCAGGCGCGCAAGGCGATCGAGCACTCCGAGCCCACCGTCCGGCGCGCTGCCGTCGTGCGCCTGGGCGAAGTCGGCGTCATGGCCGATGCCGACCGGCTCGTTGCCCACCTGGGAGACGATGACGCGCCGGTGCGCGAACTCGCCGAAGCCGCGCTGTGGCAGATCTGGAGCCGCTCGGGCGACCGCGCGATCGATGCCCTGCTCCTGCGCGGCATCCAGCAGATGGAAGCGCACCAACTGGTCGAGGCCGTGGCCACGTTTTCAGAGGTCATTCGCAGAAAACCCGCCTTTGCCGAGGGCTGGAACAAACGCGCCACCGCTTACTACCTGCTCGGCCAGTACGATCTGTCAATCAAAGACTGCGACGAAGTCATGAAACGCAACCGCCACCACTTCGGGGCGCTCTCGGGCTATGGGCAGATCTACCTGGCGCTGGGTGACCCCGACCGCGCCCAGCCCTACCTTGAGCGCGCGCTGAAGGTGAACCCGAACATGGCTGCGGTGGCGGCGACCATCCTGATGATCGAGCGGCACCGCGAAGCAAGGCTGCGCCGCACGATCTGAATCCGGAAACCCTTTGCGCAGCTTTGGCACCCGACCATCCGTTGTTGGCATGCGCCCTAAAATGGTCCGCTCACCGTCAACAAGCCCCTGGAGCCCGCGATGATCGTCGAACGCATCTGGACCGGTAATGCCTACCGCAACTTCAATTACCTGATCGCCTGCCCCGAAACCGGCGAGGCGCTGGCCATCGACCCGCTCGACCATGAAAAGACGCTGGCCACCGCCAAGGTCAAGGGCTGGCAGATCACGCAGGTCCTCAACACCCACGAGCACCACGACCACACCGGCGGCAACGCGGCCGTGATTGCGGCCACCGGCGCCAAACTGATCGCCCACTACAAGGCCGGCGGGCGCATTGCGGGTGTGGACCGGGGCGTGAAGGCCGGCGACGTGATCAAGGTCGGCAAGACCGTCGAGCTGGAATGCCTGGACACGCCCGGCCACACGATGTGCCACATCTGCCTGCGCTCGCACACCGACCAGCCGGCGCTGTTTTCGGGCGACACGCTGTTCAATGCGGGCGCCGGCAATGTGCACAACGGCGGCGACGTCAACGCGCTGTATGCCACCTTTGCGGAACAGCTGGCCCGGCTGCCGGACAACACCCTGGTCTATCCGGGCCACGACTACATCGAGAACAACCTCCGGTTCACCCTGGCGCGCGAGCCCGACAACGCCACCGCGAAAGCCCTGTTGCCCAGCGTGACTGACCATGAGCCCGCGAAGTCGGCTGTCACCACGCTCGCGCAGGAAAAGCTGATCAATACCTTCCTGCGCCTGAGCAGCCCCAGCCTCATTGCCAAACTGCGCGAAAGCTTTCCCGACCTGCCGGACGAACCCGATGCGAAGACGGTGTTTACCAGGCTGCGGGAGCTGCGCAACCAGTGGTGACCGGAGGAATGACAGACACGCCAGGCACAACAGACACGAGCCGCAACATGCAGCAGGACCAGCATCTCAGGACACGCATCGAGGAGACGCTGCGCGCCTTCACGCTGCAGGTGGCCGCGCGCGACCAGCAGCATGCGGCGGCGGTGGCCGTGGCCATCACGGACGAAGGCCATGGCGCCGAACTGCCGGGTTTCCCGCAGCATGCGGTGTGGAGCACCCAGGCGGCCCTGCTGCTGACGCGGCGCGCCCGCCACCTGCGCAAGCATGCGGGGCAGTGGGCGCTGCCCGGAGGGCGCATCGACGCCGGCGAAACGGCAGAGCAGGCGGCCCTGCGCGAGTTGGCCGAGGAGGTGCACCTGAAACTCGATGCCAGCGCCATCCTGGGCCGGCTCGATGATTTTGTGACCCGCTCGGGTTTTGTGATCACCCCGGTCGTCGTCTGGGCCGGTGCGGCGCAGCACATTCGGCCCAATCCGGCCGAGGTGGCCAGCATTCACCGCATCCCCATTGCAGAGTTTCTGCGCGCAGACGCGCCCATGCTGGCCGATGAAGGACACGGCGGGCACCCGGTGCTGCGCATGCCGGTCGGCGACCACTGGATTGCGGCGCCAACGGCGGCGATCATCTACCAGTTTCGCGAAGTCTGCATCGAGGGCCGGCCCACCCGCGTGGCGCATTTCGAGCAGCCGGCGTTTGCCTGGAAATAGGCGCCGACACCCCGCCGACAACCCGCCCACAGCCCACCGACAGCCGCGCCCTCACAGCGCGAGCCGTCCGCGCTGCCCGCCCGGCGAACGCTTTCAACCCGGCGCAAACGCCATGAACCGCTGCAATGCAGGACTGGCCGCCCCGGCAGCCCACACCAGGCTCGTCTCACAGCCCGGCACCACCTGCCCCTTACCCCTTTTGAGTTCCCGGTACACCACGCCCGGCCGCTGGAACTGCCGCACACTGTCGGGCACCCAGGCCACGCCCAGGCCTGCGGATACCAGGTTGACAATGGTCTGCATCTGGATGGCCTCCTGAGCCACGCGCGGCAGATGGCCAGCCGCGTGGTACATGGCAAAAATCGCATCGTAGAGCGAAGGCAGGATGTGCCGCGGAAAAATCACCAGCGGCTGCTCCAGCAAGTCCTGCAGTACCAGCCCGGGCTTGCCGGCCAGCACGCTCTGTTCCGGCACGGCCAGCACCAGCGGATCCTGCGAGATGCGCCGGCAAACCAGGCCGGGGGGTGCAAAGCCAGGCGAGTGCAGCATGAAGCCGGCGTCGATCTCGCCGCGCTCCAGGGCCTGAAGCTGCACGTCGCCGGTGGCCTCAATCAGCTCCAGCTGCACCTTGGGATAGCGCTCACGAAAGGTCCGGACCCAGCGCGGCAGCAGATCAAAACCCACGGTTGACACAAAGGCCAGCCGCAAGCGCCCTGCCTCGCCATCGGCCGTGGCGCGCGCATACACGGGCAAGGCCTGGGCACGCGCGAGCAGGTCGCGCGCCTCCGGCAACAGCGCGGCCCCCGCCGCGGTCAGCCGCACGCTGCGCTTGGTGCGGTCGAACAGCTTCAGGCCCAGCATCGCCTCAAGATGGGCAATGGCCTGCGTCAGTGGCGGCTGGGTCATGTTCAGGCGCAGGGCGGCACGGCCGAAATGAAGCTCGTCGGCGACGGCTGCAAACTGGCGCCACAGGCGAAGCTCGATCAAGGGAGGGTTGCGGGATTCGCCACCTCCGGCAGGAACGGAATGGGTTGAATGAGCGGAATGCGCTGAATCTGTCATATGCCATACATATTAATACAACACAAATAATGGATTGGAAAGAATCAATCAAAACACGCATACTCGGCTTTCCGGTAGAAATATCCTCGCGTATATCCTCACGTATAGCCCCACGTACTCCGCCCTGCCTGCATGTGACATCCGGCGCGGCAACAACCTCACAACCTCACGAGACATCCATGGAAACCAAGACCATTCAGCTCAATCCCCGCAGCAAAAACATCACCGAAGGCAAATCGCGCGCGCCCAACCGCTCGATGTACTACGCCATGGGCTATGAAGAGGCCGATTTCAAGAAGCCCATGGTTGGCGTGGCCAACGGCCACAGCACCATCACCCCCTGCAACAGCGGCCTGCAAAAGCTGGCAGATGCGGCCATTGCGGGCATTGAAGAAGCCGGCGGCAACGCCCAGGTGTTCGGCACGCCCACCATTTCCGACGGCATGGCCATGGGCACCGAGGGCATGAAGTACTCGCTGGTGAGCCGCGAAGTGATCTCCGACTGCATCGAAACCTGCGTGCAGGGCCAGTGGATGGACGGCGTGCTGGTGGTTGGCGGCTGCGACAAGAACATGCCCGGCGGCCTGATGGGCATGCTGCGCGCCAATGTGCCGGCCATCTATGTCTACGGCGGCACCATTTTGCCGGGCAGCTACAAGGGCAAGGACCTCAACATCGTCAGCGTGTTTGAAGCCGTCGGCGAAAACGCAGCGGGCCGCATGAGCGATGAAGACCTGCTGCAAATCGAGCGCCGCGCCATTCCCGGCACCGGCAGCTGCGGCGGCATGTACACGGCCAACACCATGTCCAGCGCCTTTGAGGCGCTCGGCATTTCGCTGCCCTACTCCAGCACCATGGCCAATCCGCACGACGAGAAAATGAACTCGGCCAAAGAGTCGGCCAAGGTCCTGGTCGAAGCCATCAAGAAAGACATCAAGCCGCGCGATATCGTCACGAAAAAAGCCATTGAAAACGCGGTCGCCGTGATCATGGCCACGGGTGGCTCGACCAATGCCGTGCTGCACTTCCTGGCCATTGCGCATGCTGCTGGCGTGGACTGGACGATCGATGACTTCGAACGCGTGCGCCAGAAAACACCGGTGCTGTGCGACCTGAAGCCGTCTGGCAAGTACCTGGCCGTGGACCTGCACCGCGCCGGCGGCATTCCGCAGGTCATGAAGATCCTGCTGGCGGCCGGCCTGCTGCATGGCGACTGCCTGACGATCACCGGCCAGACCATTGCCGAGGTGCTGAAAGATGTGCCCGAGGCACCGCGCGCCGACCAGGACGTGATTCGCCCCATCGGCAACCCCATGTACGCCCAGGGCCACCTGGCCATCCTGAAGGGCAACCTTTCGCCGGAAGGCTGCGTGGCCAAGATCACCGGCCTGAAAAACCCGGTCATGACTGGCCCGGCCCGCGTATTTGACGACGAGCAGTCGGCGCTGGCCGCCATTCTGGCCGGCAAAATCAAGGCGGGCGACGTGATGGTGCTGCGTTACCTCGGCCCCAAGGGCGGTCCCGGCATGCCGGAAATGCTGGCGCCCACCGGTGCGCTGATTGGTGCCGGGCTCGGCGAAAGCGTGGGCCTGATCACCGACGGCCGCTTCTCCGGCGGCACGTGGGGCATGGTGGTCGGCCACGTGGCCCCCGAAGCCGCCGCCGGCGGCAACATCGCCTTTATCAACGAGGGCGACTCCATCACCATCGATTCAAAACAGCTGCTGCTGCAACTGAACATCAGCGACGCAGAGCTGGAAAAACGCAAGGTCGGCTGGAAGGCGCCGGCACCGCGCTACAACCGCGGCGTGCAGGCCAAGTTTGCCTTCAATGCCTCTAGCGCCAGCAAGGGCGCGGTGCTGGACGACTATTGATGCCGGCTGACCTGTAAAACAAAAAAAGAGCCCGTAAGTCACAGACTTCACGGGCTCTTTACTTTGGTAACAGGGCAACGCTTAGGACAACTCCTGGCGGCCCGAAATCCAGTTATTTTCGTTTTTTGAGCATGCCCATGGCATCGCGCTGCTTGTCAATGCGGTCCTGCTTGCGCTTGGCCATCTTGTCAACTTCCTTCTGCTTGGTATAGCCCGAAGCGTCCGCCCAGGCCCACCAGGCCACCGCCAGCGCAAAAGGCGACAGCACGACCCACCAGCTCCAGGCTGCGACCGGGTCTATTTCCAGGTACTTCATCACCAGGCCAACAATTCCGATCAATAACAAATACATACGTAACTCCTGAGGATTTGGGGGGAAAGCGGCCGGGTATTCCCCTGCAGCACGGGGTCAACCGGCATCACTACAATCGCGTTAGTTGACTGTAACTGAATCTATAACTCTCCCTCACGAGGACAATCCATGAAACGCATTCTTTTGGCAATCGCTTCCGTGGCTACCGGCTTTGCCGTATCGACTCCCGCGCTGGCAGACCTGCAGCTGGCAACCGCCAAGAATTGCATGGCGTGCCACGCTGTCGACAAAAAACTGGTGGGCCCTTCGTACAAGGATGTGGCCGCCAAATACGCCGGCCAGAAAGACGCGGCCGACAAACTCGCAGCCAAAGTCATCAAGGGCGGCTCGGGCGTGTGGGGCCCCGTGCCGATGCCGGCCAATGCGCAGGTCACCCCTGACGAAGCCAAAAAGCTGGTGGCCTGGATCCTGGCGCAAAAGTAATCCTGGCTCACGACCTGCCCCTCCGGCATCGGTGGGTACAGGGAAATGAAAATGAAAAAGGCCCGTCAAAATGACGGGCCTTTTTTGTGGGCGCTACGGGGTGACCGTACGACCGACCAGCCCGATGGGCATTGGTCAGTCTCATTAGTCAGTGGTGAGTGGTCAGTGGCCGGCCGGTACCGACCCCTCTCAAGGATCTCTCAAAGCCTCCTCAGAAACCTCTCAAAGGTTTTCAGACAGCTGATCGAGAATGGCGGGGTTTTCCAGCGTCGAGGTGTCCTGCGTGAGGGCCTCACCCTTGGCAATGCCGCGCAGCAGGCGCCGCATGATTTTGCCGCTGCGCGTCTTGGGCAGGTTGTCGCCAAACCGGATGTCCTTGGGCTTGGCAATCGGGCCAATCTCCTTGCCGACCCAGTCGCGCAGCTCCTTGGCAATCGCCTTGGCTTCATCGCCCGTGGGCCGCGAGCGCTTGAGCACCACAAACGCCACGATCGCCTCGCCGGTCAGGTCATCAGGACGGCCCACCACGGCAGCCTCTGCCACCAGGGTTGAGTGCGCCACCAGTGCCGATTCGATTTCCATGGTGCCCATGCGATGGCCCGACACATTGAGCACATCGTCAATCCGGCCGGTGATGCGGAAGTAGCCGTTGTCGGCATTGCGCACCGCGCCGTCGCCGGCCAGGTACATCGTGCCGCCCATCTCCTCCGGAAAGTAGCTCTTCTTGAAACGCTCGGGGTCGTTCCAGATGCCGCGAATCATGGACGGCCACGGGCGTTTGACCACCAGCAGGCCACCCGAGCCGTTGGGCAAGTCCTTGCCGGTTTCATCGACGATGGCAGCCATGATGCCGGGCAGCGGCAAGGTGCAGCTTCCGGGCACCAGCGGCGTCGCGCCAGGCAGCGGCGTGATCATGTGCCCGCCCGACTCGGTTTGCCAGAAGGTGTCCACGATCGGGCAGCGCTCGCCACCAATGTTTTTGTAGTACCACATCCAGGCCTCGGGATTGATGGGTTCGCCCACCGTACCCAGAATGCGCAGGCTGCTCAGATCCGAGCGGGCCGGGTGTATTTTTTCATCGCCTTCAGCGGCCTTGATCAGCGAACGGATGGCGGTGGGCGCGGTGTAGAAAATCGTGACCTTGTGCTTCTCGATCATCTGCCAGAACCGGCCGGCGTTCGGGTAAGTCGGAATGCCTTCAAAGATGACCTGCGTCGCACCAGCCGCCAGCGGACCATATGCCACATAGGTGTGGCCGGTGATCCAGCCGATGTCGGCGGTGCACCAGAACACATCAGCGGGCTGGATGTCGAAGGTCCAATCCATGGTGAGCTTGGCCCACAGCAGGTAGCCACCAGTGCTGTGCTGCACGCCCTTGGGCTTGCCGGTGGAGCCCGACGTATAGAGGATAAACAGCGGGTGCTCGGCGCCCACAAATTCCGGTTCGCAGGTGGCTGCGGCCTTGGCCGTGATCTCGTGCATCAGGCTGTCGCGCCCGGCCACCATGTTGCAGGCCGTGGCGGTGCGCTGGTAGACCACCACGTTCTTGATCGACTCGCAGCCGCCCATGGCAATGCCTTCGTCCACAATCGCCTTGAGCGGCAACTCCTTGCCGCCGCGCAACTGGTAGTTGGCCGTGATGACAGCGGCAGCACCAGCGTCCTGGATACGCTCCTGCAGGCTCTTGGCCGAAAAACCACCGAACACCACCGAGTGCGTGGCACCAATGCGGGCGCAGGCCTGCATGGCCACCACGCCTTCAATGGTCATCGGCATGTAGATGATGACACGGTCGCCCTTCTTCAGCCCCAGGTCCTTGAGCGCACTGGCAAACTGGCTGACTTTCGCATGCAGCTCCTTGTAGGTGACATGGGTCGCCTTGCCATCGTCGCTCTCGAAAATAATGGCCTTCTTGTTCTCTGTCGGGGTGCCAAGATGGCGGTCCAGGCAGTTGTAGGAGGCGTTCAGTTCACCATCGGCAAACCATTGGTAAAACGGCGCATTGGACTCGTCCAGAACCTGGGTGAAAGGTTTTTTCCAGCTGAGATTGTCCTTGGCCAGCCTGGCCCAGAAGCCGTCAAAATCATTGTCGGCCTCCCGGCACATCGCGGTGTAAGCCTCCATGCCGGAAATGCGGGCGGCCTTGACGATGGCTGGGCTGGGCGGGAACACGCGGTTTTCAACCAGCACGGACTCGATGTTGGACGGGGCGGAACTCATTGCTTTTGTCTCCTGTTTGTCATTGGGATGCGTGATACTGTCAATACTGCCGATACTGTCATATCCCGCACTTACAAGCCACTGACTGGCTTGAACCTTACAAAATTCCGCAAAGCGGAGGGTCTTTCCTGCATCCCTCCCGCTACCTTACAATTTTCCAACTTTTCAGTCACGCGCCCCATGTCAGAACCCACACCAACAAAACCAATTTCGCTTCATCCCCTTCCTAACTCAACGCCGCTTCGTCCCCTTCCCAACCTGATTTTCGCCAGCCGCTGGCTGCAATTGCCGCTTTACCTGGGCCTGATTGCGGCTCAGGCCGTCTATGTGGTTCACTTCCTGGCGGAGCTCGTGCACCTGATCGAGGCTGCGTTTGGCAGCGAGACGGCCCTGCAGGCGCTGATCACCAGCATTGGCTACAAGACGGCCACCCCGATTGCCGCCCTGAACGAGACAGTCATCATGCTGGTGGTGCTGGCCCTGATAGACGTGGTCATGATCTCCAACCTGCTGATCATGGTGATTGTGGGGGGCTATGAGACCTTTGTGAGCCGCATGAACCTGGAAGGCCACCGCGACCAGCCTGAATGGCTGAGCCATGTCAATGCGTCCGTGCTCAAGGTCAAGCTGGCCACGGCCATCATCGGCATCAGCTCGATTCACCTGCTCAAGACCTTCATCAATGCGGACAACTACAGCGACCGCGTGTTGATTGCGCAGACCGCCATCCACATCACCTTCCTGCTGTCCGCGCTGGCCATTGCCTACACCGACAAGGTGATGTCGGCCATTGCGGCCCAGCGCCACTGAAGACGCAGGGCCGCAAGGCCTCGCCTCATTCCGCCGACGGGGCAATCCGGCCGAAGCTGGCAACGCGGCTCGGTGCAGCTGCCGGCAGCACGGCCTTTTCCATCTCGGCACGCCGCATCGGGCGCAGCACATACCAGGCCATCAGCGCCGCGATCGCGTTCATGACGCTGCCAACAATGAACACGGCGTGCCAGTTGCCGGTCATTGCGGTGAGCACGCTGGACAGCGGAACCAGCAGCGACGCCGTGCCCTTGGCGGTGTAAAGCAAGCCGGCGTTGGAAGCGGCGTACTTGGAGCCAAAAGTATCGGCACAGGTCGAGGGAAAGAGGCTGTAGATCTCGCCCCAGGCGAAGAACACCATGCCCGTCAGGATCACGAAGGCGATTGGGTTGTGGCCGAACTGGTACAGCGCCAGGATGCCGATCGATTCGATGCCAAAGGCGATCAGCATGGTTTTTTCACGGCCGATCTGGTCCGACACCCAACCGAAGAAAGGACGGGTCAGTCCGTTGAGCACGCGGTCGATGGCTAGGGCGAACGTGAGCGCAGGCAGCATCAGGCCCATGATGCTGACAGGCACGTCACCGACGTGGAAATCCTTGGCGATGGGGCCGAGCTGGGCCGTAGCCATCAGGCCACCGGCCGCCACCATCACGAACATGACGTACATCACCCAGAACACCGGCGAGCGCAGGACTTCGGACGGCTTGTAGTCGCGCCGGCTCTGCTGCACATTGATCGTGGAGATCGAGCCGCTCTTGGCCAGATTCTCGGGCGCCCGTGTCAGCAAGAACGACACAACAAATACGACCGCCCCCTGGATGATGCCGAAATAGAGGAATGCGGCTTCATAGCCACTGCCCTTGATCATGGCCGAGATCGGGAGAATGGTGAGCGCGGAACCCGCACCAAAACCCGCAGCTGTCAGGCCCGCCGCCAGGCCACGGCGATCCGGAAACCACTTCAGGGCATTGCCGACGCAAGTGCCGTACACCGCCCCGGCGCCAATGCCGCTGACCGCGGCGGCGACGTAGAGCAGCATCAACGAATCGGCGAACGAATTGAGCACCCAGCCTACGCCGCAAAGAATGCCACCGACCATGACCACCGGGCGCGGCCCGAAGCGGTCGACCAGGTAGCCTTCAATCGGCACGAGCCAGGTTTCAGTCAAAACGAAAATCGTGAAGGCAACCTGGATGGCGGCCTTGCTCCAGCCGTGCTTGTCGGCTATCGGGTTCACAAAAAGGGTCCAGCCGTATTGCAGGTTCGCGATCATCGCCATGCAGACGATGCCCATGAGAAGCTGCATCCAGCGATGTGCGCTGGACGGCGCGGTGAGTGCCTTGTTGGCGTATGTCATTCATGTCTCCTGTCGCTTTTGTACCGTGGAAATTGCAATCGAAATTGCAATGGCTAATGGTGTTGTTGTTGTTGTTGTTGTTGTTGTTGTTGTTGTCGGCCGATTGTCAGAGCGTGATTTCAAAAGCCCCTTGACCACGATCAATTTTGGGAAATTTTTACGCGACGTTGCATGCGATACAAATACGGCAGGGCCAAACAAAGCTCAGTCCATTGCTGTGGACTTCATAGCAGCGAACCTGATTCGTGAAATTGGAGGGCGTAACAATCGCGGCGCCGAGCCTGGCGCGCCATGCGTGGATCAGCAAACGCCCGGCGTTGCACCGGGCTGGGGAAGCACAAAAAAGAAGCCGCGCAACGCAGCCTGCCGCCGGTGGCGCAGACCGGCCGGCAGGAGGCAGTACTTAGCGGCTACGCAGTGCGCTGATGAAGATGTACAGCGGCGTGGCGGCGATCAACTCACGCAGCAAGTTGCGTACGCGTGCACCAAATGCGGGCTGGACAATCTTCGAATACAGGGCGAAGGTGATCATGATGTTCCCTTGGTGGTCAGAAGATTCCTGACCGCAATCATAGGGTAAACCCTATGATCTTGTCAATGAGTCAAGGGAGCAACTGCCGAACCGGGTTGCCGCCAACCTCAGCCCACCATGTTTTCAGGCCGCACCCAGGCGTCAAACTGCTCGCCCGTGACATAACCCGAGGCGAGCGCGGCGTCGCGCAGCGTGCTGCCCTCCTTGTGCGCTTTTTTGGCGATGAACGCCGCCTTGTCGTAGCCAATGTGAGGGTTGAGCGCCGTCACCAGCATCAATGACCGCTCCACCAGTTCGGTGATGCGCGCCCGATTGGGCTCAATGCCGGCGGCGCAATGGTCGTTAAAGCTCACCATGCCGTCGGCCAGCAGGCGCACGCTCTGCAAAAAATTGTGCGCAATCATGGGCCGGAACACATTGAGTTCGAAGTTGCCCGATGCACCGCCAAAGTTGATGGCCACGTCGTTGCCGAACACCTGCGCGGCCAGCATGGTGACCGCCTCGCTTTGCGTCGGGTTGACCTTGCCCGGCATGATGGACGAGCCGGGCTCGTTTTCCGGAATACTCAGTTCCCCAATGCCGCTGCGCGGCCCGCTGGCCAGCCAGCGCACGTCGTTGGCAATCTTCATCAGGCTGGCGGCCAGCGTCTTGAGCGCACCGTGCGCGTGCACCAGCGCATCGGCAGCGGCCATCGCCTCGAATTTGTTGGGTGCCGTCACGAACGGCAGCCCGGTCAGGCTGGCCAGCTCGGCCGCTACCTTCTCGGCATAACCCTTGGGTGCATTCAGGCCGGTGCCCACCGCCGTGCCGCCCAGTGCCAGTTCATAGAGGTGCGGCAGAGCCGCGGCCACGTGCCTTTCACACTGCTCCAGTTGCGCCGCATAGCCCGAGAACTCCTGGCCCAGCGTCAGCGGTGTGGCGTCCTGCAGGTGAGTTCGTCCAATCTTGACAATGTCATCAAAGTCGCTGGCCTTCTGTGCCAGCGTGGCGCGCAGCTTCGCGATGGCCGGCAACAACCGACGCGTGATGGCCTCGACCGCCGAGACATGCATGGCCGTGGGAAACACGTCGTTGGAGGACTGGCTGCGGTTGACGTCGTCATTGGGATGCACCAGCCGGCCATCGCCACGCTCGCCGCCCAGCAACTCGCTGGCGCGGTTGGCCAGCACTTCATTGACGTTCATGTTGGTCTGGGTGCCCGAGCCGGTCTGCCAGACCACGAGCGGGAATTCGTCAGGATGCCGGCCTGCGATCACCTCATCGGCGGCGGCCACAATCGCCTCCGTCTTTTTTTCGCCCTGCAAACCCAACGCGTGGTTCACCCGTGCGGACGAACGCTTGATTTCCGCCAGCGCCCGGATAATTTCGCGCGGCTGCTGCTCGCCGGAGATGTCGAAATTCTGCAGGGAGCGCTGGGTTTGTGCCCCCCACAGCCGCTCGGACGCGACTTCAATCGGCCCAAAGGTGTCGTGTTCAGTACGTGTTTTGCTATGTGTGCTGCTATGTGTGCCGGTACGGGTTTTCATGGTCATTTCCTCATGGCGCAGGGCCACCTGTTCACACCTGTCAAAATACGGGGTTGCGGCTACCGTAGCACAGAGTGACCGCCCCGAAAAGACCGCCCCGAAAAAGCAACCCGGAAAAAGCCATTCCCCCACCCAAGCACCTGACCATGACGACCATCATCAAACAAGCCGACCTGATTGAATCCGTTGCCGCCGCCCTGCAGTACATCAGCTACTACCACCCCACCGACTACATCGCCCATCTGGCCCGTGCCTACGAGCGCGAACAGAGCCCGGCGGCCAAGGACGCGATTGCGCAAATCCTGACCAACAGCAAGATGAGCGCCACGGGCCAGCGGCCGATCTGCCAGGACACCGGCATCGTCAACGTGTTTTTGAAGGTCGGCATGGACGTGCGCTGGGAGGGTTTTACCGGCAGCGTGGACGACGCCATCAACGAAGGCGTGCGCCGCGGCTACAACCACCCCGACAACACGCTGCGCGCCTCCGTGGTGGCCGATCCGCAGTTCGACCGCAAGAACACCAAGGACAACACGCCCGCCGTGATCTTTACCGAGCTGGTGACCGGCAACACGGTTGAAGTCACGGTGGCAGCCAAGGGCGGCGGCAGTGAAAACAAGAGCAAGATGGTCATGCTCAACCCCGGCGACTCGGTGGTCGACTGGGTGCTGAAAACCGTGCCCACCATGGGCGCCGGCTGGTGCCCGCCCGGCATGCTGGGCATCGGCATCGGCGGCACCGCTGAAAAAGCCGTGCTGATGGCCAAGGAAAGCCTGATGGACGACCTGGACATGTATGAGCTGCAGGCCAAGTCGTCTTCGGGTGCCAAACTGACCAAAACCGAAGAGCTGCGCCTCGAACTGTTCGACAAGGTCAACGCGCTCGGCATTGGCGCGCAGGGCCTGGGTGGTCTCACCACCGTGCTCGACATCAAGATCAAGATGTACCCCACGCACGCGGCCAGCAAGCCCGTCGCCATGATCCCGAACTGCGCGGCCACGCGCCACGCGCATTTTGTGCTCGACGGCAGCGGCCCGGTTTACCTGGATCCGCCGTCGCTGGACCTCTGGCCCAATGTGAACTGGGCACCGGACTACAACAAGAGCAAAAAGGTCAACCTCAACACGCTCACGAAGGAAGAAGTCGCCAGCTGGAAACCCGGCGACACCCTGCTGCTGAACGGCAAGATGCTGACCGGCCGCGACGCCGCGCACAAACGCATCGCCGACATGCTGCTCAAGGGCGAAAAGCTCCCGGTCGATTTCACCAACCGCGTGATTTACTACGTCGGCCCGGTGGACCCGGTCAAGGGTGAAGCGGTCGGCCCCGCCGGCCCGACCACCGCGACCCGCATGGACGGCTTCACCGAAATGATGCTGGCACAAACCGGTTTGATTTCGATGGTGGGCAAGGCCGAGCGCGGCCCCGTCGCGATTGAGGCCATCAAGAAACACCAGAGCGCTTACCTGATGGCCGTGGGCGGCGCCGCCTACCTAGTGTCCAAGGCCATCAAGCATGCCGAAGTGGTGGGCTTTGCCGACCTGGGCATGGAGGCGATTTACGAGTTTGACGTGGTGGACATGCCCGTCACCGTGGCAGTGGATGCCGGCGGCACCAGCGCGCACATCACCGGCCCGGCCGAGTGGCAGAAAAAAATCGCCACCGGCGAGTTCAAGAACATCCCGGTCGCCGCGGCTTGAACGGCCGGCCCATCGGCGTTTTCGACAGCGGCGTCGGCGGCCTGAGCGTCCTCGGGGCGCTGCGCGCCGAGTTGCCGGCCGAGGACTTCATCTATCTTGCCGACGCCGGCTTTGCGCCGTACGGCGAGCGTGGCGACAGCTACGTGATCGAGCGGACGCGCACCGTGGTGCGGCGCCTGGTACAGGAGGATCGCGTCAAGGCCCTGGTGATCGCCTGCAACACAGCAACCGCTGCCGCCATTCACCTGGTGCGCGCAGAGTATCCGCAGCTGCCGCTGGTAGGCGTCGAGCCCGCGCTGAAGCCGGCGGTGGCGTTGAGCAAGACCCGGCGCGTCGGCGTCATCGGCACGCGCGGCACGCTGGCCAGCGCCAAAGTCCACACGCTGCACGACTCGCTGAAAGACCAGGCCGAGTTCGTATTCCAACCCTGCGACGGCCTGGCCGATGCCATCCAGAACGACGACATGGCGCAGATCACAACGCTTTGCGCGCGGTACATGGAGGCCCTGGGGCCCTTCGGCACGCAAAGCGGACAGATCGACACGCTGGTGCTGGGCTGCACGCACTACCCTTTCGCCCAACACGTTCTTCAGGCACTGRTAGGCGAGACAGTCCAACTCATCGAAACCGGTGAGCCCGTCGCACGGCAGACAAGGCGACTGCTGGAAGCCGGGATGCTTTTGAAGAACGAGGGGATGGGCAGCGTGACGCTGCTGACGACCGGCGAGCCTGGGCAGCTAAGATCTGCCGCCGCACGCTGGCTCTCGCTCTAAGAGCCTGTTCACGATCTACAGGGGGTCGCGTTGGCCTGCAGCGCCGCTTCGCGCCCGCGCCGCATGTTCACCGGGATCAGCAGCACCAGCCCCACGACAAACAGCGCGGCCGTCGACAGAATGGCCATGCGCTGGTTACCGCCGGTCATCCAGGTGATGGCGCCGTAGCTCAACGGCCCGATGATGCTGGCCAGCCGGATCGCGAAGGTCCATAACCCGTAGAACTCCGCCAGTTGCCTTTTGGGCGCGAACATGCCGGCCATGGCGCGGCCGGCCGACTGGCTCGAGCCCATGCACAGGCCCGCGATCGCGGCTGCGTACCAGAAGCCGCCCTTGGTCGTTGTGACGGCAGCGATCACGCAAGTGGCGATCCAGCCCACCAGCGTGATGCCTAGCGCAAGCTTGTGGCCGATGCGATCCTGGAAATAACCAAAGGCGAACGCGCCGCCGGCGGCTGCAAGGTTGAGCACGAAGATCAGCACCATGGTTTCCTGCGGCTGGAAGCCGATCACCTGCTCGGCGTAAATCGCAGCCAGCGCGATGGCCACGGCCACGCCCCCCTGGTAAAACACCGCGCAGGCTAGCAGCCACATGAAATCCTGGTAACGCCTGGCCTGGCGAAAAGTCTGGCGCAGTTGCGCAAGCGAAGCCTTCATGCCGCTCTGACGCAAGGCAGCCGGGTTGGGCTGGGCCCGTTCATTGAGCAGGCGAAACGTGACCAGCGATGCCAGGCCGTAGATCACCGCCGTGATCAGCATGGTGACGGGAACAAACTGGTCGGCCTTGATGCCCTGGCCTTGGGCCCAGATCACGTAGCCCAGGCAAAGCCCCAGCGCCAGCATGCCGCCAAAATAGCCAAAACTCCAGCCCCAGCCACTGACCTTGCCCAAGGCCTCGGCCCTGGCCAGCTCCGGCAGGAAGGCGGCTGTCAGCGATTCGCCATACGAAAAGAAGGTGTTCGACAGGATGATCAACAACATGGCGAACGCCACGCTGCCAGGCCCTGCAAACGCGAGCGCTGCGGTGGTCACCACACAACCCACCGTCGTCAGCATCAGCAGCCGTTTCTTGGCTGCGCGCAGGTCGGCATAGGCACCGATGCTGGGCATGGTGAGCATGACAATCGCGTAGGACACGCTGAGCGCCACCGTCCAGGCAAAGGTGGCCCACTCGGCCTTCTGCGCAATGCCGCCCACGAAATAGGCGGCAAACACTGCCGTGATCACAACGGTGGTGTAGCCCGAGTTCGCAAAATCGTACATGGCCCAGCCAAACACCTCGCGTTTGCGTACGCCGGGGTTGAGGGCATCCTGGGAAAAAAGGGCCATGATTCAGCTCCTGAAGAGGGGCAAGCATAATTCACGGAGATGTCAGTGCCGATGGCGCGGTCGCCGGCCACCGCCGTTGCCGGCACTGCCCGGACCGCATCGAGCGCGGCATTGACGCTGCGGCCGACGTCTGAATTGCTACAAAAATAATAGCAACCGTCTCCCAGCACACAATGGCTAGAGCCCTAAAATATCATTAACCTTGGGCCTACGGGCGCTCCGGCGCCGCCGGCAGCGCTCACACCTCCGCCACGGGCTGCACTGCCGAAGGGCCCGGGTCCGCCGCACTGCGGATCAACCCCAGGTTGGCCTTGAGCATGTCGAACACCTTGCGCGTGACCGGGTTGATAACGTTCCGGCGAATGAACAGGTAGTAGTCCAGGTCGGGCAGCCGCGGCAGGCCGTCGTTTTCGCCCAGCACGCGCAGGTCGGCGCCGGCCATCTCGATGCCGCGTGCTGTCACGCCCAGGCCCGCCCGCAGCGCGGCCTTGATGCCGATCAGGCTGGAGGCGGTGTAGTTGGGCGACCACGGAATGCCGGCGGCGTCCAGCGCCTCGCGCGCCAGCCGGTAAAACACGCTGGGCCCTTCCACCAGGATCAGCGGCACCGGCTTGGCGCGGTCATGCACGTAGCTGGCCGAACACAGCCACACCGTGGGCGAAGTGCGCAACACCACACCGTCCAGCGCCGGGTCGTTGCGGTTGGAGATGGTCATGTCGAGCTCGCCGCGCTTGAGCGACTCCATGAGGAAGGGGCTGCGCCCCACGTGGATGTCGAGCTGCAGCAGGGGTGAGGCGCGCGCCACCTGCGCCAGCAGCGTCGGCAGCATGGTGTCGGCCACGTCGTGCGGCGCGCCTATGCGCAGCACGCCCTCCAGGTTGCCCTGCTGCAGGCTGCGCAAGGCATCGTCATTGATGGCCAGCAGGTGGCGCGCGTAATCCAGCAGCTTTTGCCCGTGCGGCGTCAGGCGCTTGTGGCGCCCCTGCTTTTCAAACAGCGGGTGGCCGATCTGGTCTTCCAGGCGCTGCATCTGCTGCGTCACCGCCGACTGGGTTTTGCCCAGCTGGATGGCGGCGCCGGCAAAGCTGTTCCGTTCTTCAATGGCCACCAGGGTCCTCAGCAATTCCAGGTCAAGCGTGTTCATTCAAGGTCACCAGCAAGTCATCAGCAAAGCCATCAGCAAGATTTACATATTACAAATACTAATGTATTTATCTCTATTTTTGAGTTGTTTCAGAAATATGACTTGACTATATTAGGTCCATCAAATCGAAATTTCACTAGGAAAACACCCATGAACGCAGCAGCAGAGCGCAACCAGGTGGTTGGTGCCGCCATTAAAAACATTAAAAATATTGTTGGAAACGGCGAGGCGACGCGCCAGTCCCTGGCCGGGGTGCTGGCCGTGCTGAACCAGCTGGCCGGCCGCAAGGACCTGTGGAGCGCCGCAGATTTCGCGCCGCCTGAAAGCCCCGAGCTGCAGGCGCGCTACCTGATCGCCGAAGACGCTGACCAGAGCTTCGCGCTCTACCTCAACGTGATGCGCCCCGGCAAACGCATCGTGCCGCACAACCACACCACCTGGGCCTGCATCAGCGCCGTGGAAGGGACCGAGCTCAACCGCGTGTACGAACGCCAGGACGACGCCTCGGTGCCGGGCAAGGCACAGCTCAAGGAAGTCAGCTCGGTCGTGGTCGAGCCCGGCACCGGCATCGCGCTGATGCCGGAAGACATCCATTCGGTGGAGATCCCGGCCGGTCAGGTGATACGCCACCTGCACATGTATGGCCGCGCGCTTGAAACGCTGAACACACGCACCGGCTACGACCTGGAAAAGGGCACGTACGAAACCATGGGGATCGGCGTGCAGACCCGCCGCTGATGACCTTGCCCTCCCACTCCACGCACTCCACGCACTCCACACATTCCACGCGCTCCCGATCCATGACACGTTTTATAGACGCCGCCACGCTGAAAACCTGGCTGCACGACGGCGAGGAAATCGCCCTGTTTGATGTGCGCGAGCACGGCCAGTACGGCCAGTCCCATTTGTTTTACGGCATTCCCCTGCCCTATAGCCGGCTGGAACTGGACGCGCCACGCCTGGCGCCGCGCCAAAGCGTGCGGCTGGTGGTGTATGACGGCGATGGCTGCGGCGCAGCGCCCCTGGCCGCGCGCCGCCTCACCGCGCTCGGCTACAGCGATGTGCAGGTGCTGCAGGGCGGCACGGCTGGCTGGCAGGCCGCCGGTTTTCCGCTGTTTGCCGGCGTCAACGTGCCATCCAAGACCTTTGGCGAGCTGGCCGAGCAGGTCTACCACACGCCCCGGGTGAGCGCGACCGAGTTGGCGGCCATGCTGGCGCGGCAGGACGACGTCGTGGTGCTGGACGGGCGGCCGTTTTCGGAATTCCGCAAGATGAACATCCCGACGGCGATCAGCTGCCCGAATGGCGAACTGGCCTTGCGCATCCGCGAGCTGGTGCCCAGCGAGCAGACCCACATCGTGATCAACTGCGCCGGGCGCACGCGCAGCATCATCGGTGCGCAGACGCTGATCAACCTGGGCCTGCGCAATCCCGTGTCCGCGCTCGAAAACGGCACCCAGGGCTGGTACCTGGCCGACCTGAAACTCGAACACGGCGGCACGCGCCGCTACAAGGAAGCGGAGGAACCGGCCCAGCCCGGCGAGTCCGCCGGCATGCGCGCGGCGGCCCAGGCGCTGGCAAAGCGTTTCGGCGTGCCCGTTGTCGATGCGCAGACCGTGCGCGGCTGGGCTGGCGATGCACAGCGCACGCTCTTTTTGTGCGATGTCCGCAGCCCCGAAGAATACGCACGCGGCAGCTTGCCCGGCGCGCAGCACACACCCGGCGGCCAACTGATCCAGGCCACCGACCAGTACGTGGGCGTGCGCCAGGCCCGGCTGGTGCTGTTCGATGCGGACGGCATCCGTGCGCTGACGGTGGCCAGTTGGCTGCGCCAGCTGGGCCACGACGCCAGCGTGCTGGACCAGGGCCTGGCCAGCGGCCTGGCCTTGCCTGAAGCGCAGCCGGCGCCCTTGCCTGTGTTGCCCGTCACCAGCGCCAAAGCCCTGGCCGCCGGGCTGACAAGCGGTGCGGCGCTTGCCATCGATCTGCGCCCCAGCATGCAGTTTCGCCAAAGCCATATTCCCGGTGCGCGCTGGGCCATCCGGCCGCGCCTGGCGGCGGCACTGGCCGGCGACAGCCGCCCCGTGGTACTGGTTGCCGACGAGCCCGCCGTGGTGGCCTGCGCCGCCGTCGACCTTCAAGCGCTGGGTCTGGAGGTCAGCCTGCTGGCAGGCGGCCTGGCCGCCTGGCGCGCCGCCGGTTTGCCGCTGCAGGCCACTGAACACATTCCGGCCGACAGCGACTGCATCGACTACCTGTTCTTTGTGCATGACCGGCACGACGGCAACAAGGAGGCGGCACGCCAATACCTGGCCTGGGAAGTCAACCTGATTGCTCAGCTTGATGCGCAGGAGCTGCAGGCCTTCCGGCTGCCGGATGCCGCACCTGGGCTTGCCCACGCAAGCGCCTAGCCTTTCGCTTTTTCACCTGCTTTTTATTCACTTTTCTTCAGGAGCCCGCCATGCTTGCCACGCTGAAATTCACTGCCGCCTCACTTTGCTGGGCCGTGCTTGCCGTGCACGGCACCGCCTCGGCGCAGCCCATGCCGCAGGTCGGCGGTTTCCCGAACCAGGCCATCAAGTTCGTGTCGCCCTTCCCGGCCGGCGGCGGCAATGACGCCACGACACGCTTTGTGACCAGCCGCCTGTCCGACATCACCGGCCAGAGCGCCGTGGTCGACAACCGCGGCGGCGCCGGCGGCAACATAGGCGCCAAGACCGTGGCCGACGCCAAGCCCGACGGCTACACGGTGCTCACGGGCCAGGTCTCGCTGATGGCGGTCAATCCCACGCTGTATGCCTCGCCGGGCTTTGACCCGTTGAAAAATTTCCTGCCCATCACCCAGATCAACGCGGCACCGCTGGTGCTGGTGGTGGCCAGCAACTCGCCCCTGAAAAGCTTTGCCGACCTGGCCACGCAGACCAAGACCCAGCCCGGCCGCGTCACCTATGCCACGCCGGGCAACGGCACGCTGTCGCACCTGGTCGGCGTGGTGCTGGAAAAGGACAGCGCCCTGAGCATGACCCATGTGCCCTACAAGGGCGCGGCCCCGGCCATCACCGACCTGCTGGGCGGCCAGGTGGACATCCTGATCACCTCCACCGCCTCGGTGTCCAGCTTCATCCAGAACGGCAAAATGCGCGCCCTGGCCGTCACCAGCCCGCGCCGCATCGGCGTGTTCGCCAAGGTGCCGACGCTGGAAGAGTTGGGCTACCGCAACTCGACCTTTGAAGACTGGTACGGGTTTTTCGCGCCGGCCGGCACGCCGCCCGAGCGCGTGGCCTACCTGCACGACAGCATCGTGCGTTCCCTCAAGTCACCGGAAGTCAGCAAGCTGATCACCGACGGCGGCAGCGAAGTGGTGGGCAACACGCCGGCGGCCTTTGCCGCGCAGCTCAAGGAAGACATCGCCCGCTGGTCGCGCGTCGTCAAGCTGTCGGGCGCAAAACTGGACTGACGTGTCCCCGATGTGTCCCTGATCTGTCGTTCACCAAGGCGCTCCCTGCATGAATAAAAAATCGCCGCCGGCTACCTCACCATCCGGTGCGTCGCCCCTGACCCGTCTGGTCCACGCCGGCAAGCAGCCCGCCTTCGACGGCGGCCGGCCGGTCAACCCGCCCGTGGTGCGCGCCAGCACCGTGCTGTTTGACAACACGGCGCAGCAGCGCGAGATGCGCATGCGGCGCGGCGATGAGCGCCTGTTCACCTACGGGGCCCGCGGCAACCCGACGAATTTCGCGCTGGAAGACCTGGTGAGCGAACTAGAAGGCGCTCACCGCACGCGGCTTTTCCCCACCGGCCTGGCCGCCATCGCGATGACGCTGCTGTCCTACCTCAAGCCCGGCGACCACCTGCTGATGTCGGACAGCGTCTACGAGCCGGCGCGCAAGCTAGTGCATTCCTTCCTCACGCCTTACAACATCCGCTGCACTTTCTTTGCGGCCGACGGCAGCGATGTGGAAGAAAAAATCGAGGCCGGCACGCGCATGATCTACGCCGAATGCCCGGGCTCGCTCGTCTATGAAATGTGCGACCTGCCGCGCCTGGCCGACATCGCGCACGCCAGGGGCCTGCTGCTGGTGGCCGACAACACCTGGGGCTCCGGCTGCCAATACCGGCCGCTGGCGCTGGGCGCCGACGTGTCCATCATGGCCGCCACCAAATACCTGTCGGGCCATTCCGACGTGATGATGGGCACCGTAGCCACCACGCAGGACGCCTGGCAGGCGCTGGCCGAGCGCAGCGACGCCTTCGGCATGACGGTGAGCCCTGACGACGCCTACCTGGTGCTGCGCGGTGCGCGCAGCCTGGCCGCGCGCCTGGCCCTGCATGAAAGCAGCGCCCTGCAGGTGGCGGCATGGCTGCAAACCCGCGGCGAAGTAGCCACGGTGTTCTGCCCGGCCCTGCCCGGACACCCGGGCCACGCCTTGTGGCAACGGGACTGCTCGGGCACCAACGGCCTGCTGTCTTTCGAGCTGCAGCATGCATTCGACCAGGCCGCCGCCGAGCGGTTGATCGACAGCCTGCAGCTGTTCGGCATAGGTGCTTCGTGGGGCGGCTATGAAAGCCTGGTCACGCTGACCGACATGCGCCGCGCCCGCAGCGTGGCCGACTGGTCGGGCCGCGGCCAGGTCATCCGGCTGCACATCGGGCTGGAAGACCCGGCCGATCTGCTGCGTGATTTGCAGCAAGGGTTTGCCGCGCTCGCCGACTGATCAGCGGCGCCGCCCCGCCCGCCGGCGCTTCTTCGCTTCTTCGCTTCTTCAGGTTCCAAGACCCTTCAGGCCAGCAAACAGGCCGCTTCCGTTTGGTCATCGAGGCGGCGAAATGCCGGCACCTCCTGCGCACAACGTGCGATGGCCAGGGGGCAGCGGGTCCGAAACACACATCCCGAAGGCGGGGCCATGGGCGAAGGCAGGTCGCCCTGCAGCAACTGGATCACCTTTTTTCGCTCCAGCTTCGGGTCTGGGATCGGAATGGCTGAAAGTAGCGCCCTCGTGTAGGGATGGCGGGGCGTCGCATACAGCGCTTTCTTCCCGGCCAGTTCCATCTCGTGCCCTAGGTACATCACCAAAATACGATCACTGATGTGTTTGACCACGGCCAGGTCGTGGGCAATGAAAATCAGCGCCAGGCCCATGGACTTTTGCAGCTCCTTCAGCAGATTGATGATCTGCGCCTGGATCGAGACATCGAGCGCCGACACTGGCTCGTCGCAGATGATGAGTTTGGGCTCCAGGATCAGGGCCCGGGCAATGCCGATGCGCTGGCATTGGCCGCCAGAAAACTCGTGCGGGTAGCGGTTGATTTGCTGCGCCGTCAGGCCGACGCGGGTCATCATCGCCTTGACGCGCTTCATCACCTGATCGTCGGGCAGGTCGGCGTGGTGCGTGCGCAAGGGTTCGGCAATGATTTGCGCGATGGTCATGCGCGGATCCAGCGAAGCCAACGGGTCCTGAAAAATCATCTGAATGTCTTTTCGCACGCTCAACCAGACCTGGCTGGAGGCTCCGGTCATTTCCTGACCCATCCAGACGATGCTGCCGGCGGTGGCAGGAATCAGGTTCAGCACAGCACGGGCCAAAGTCGACTTGCCGCAACCCGACTCGCCCACCACGCCCAGCGTCTCACCCGCATGAATGTCAAAAGAAATGCCATCCACGGCCTTCAGGGTACGGGCCGGCGACCAGGGCCAGGCGCTGCCCATTTTGACCTTGAAATGCACTTTCAAATCGCGCACCGACAGAATCGGCGGAGCCGCCTCAGACATGGCTCACCCCTTTCGCCGCGAGTTCGGACACGGCCTGAATCGATCTGTGGCAGGCTCTGTGCACGGACGGATTGTTCTCGGCCGCCTGCAATGGGGGAAGCACGTCGCGGCACTCGGCGTCGGCCAGTGCGCAACGCTCGCTGAAAGGGCAGCCCCTGGGCAACCGGGCCATGTTGGGCGGCGCACCGGGAATGGCGACCAGCAGGTCATCCTCCGCGTCCAGACGCGGTATGGCGCCGAGCAGGCCCACGGTATAGGGATGGGACGCGCGGTAATAAATGCTGTTGGCGTCACCCTGCTCCATCACACGCCCGCCGTACAGCACCATCACTTCGTCGCACAGGCCGGCCACCAGGCCCAGGTCGTGCGTGATCATGACAATGGCGGTACCGAAGTCGCGCTGCAGGTCACGCAACAAGGCAACGATCTGCGCCTGCACCGTGACGTCCAGCGCCGTCGTGGGTTCGTCGGCAATCAACACCTCGGGCTCGCACAGCAAGGCCATGGCGATCATGACACGCTGGCGCATGCCCCCGGAAAACTCATGCGGGTACATCGCGATGCGGCGCGCGGCGTCGGGTATCTTGACGGCATCGAGCAGTTCGACGGACCTGGCGCGCGCGGACTTGCGATCCATGCCTTTGTGAAACTGCAGCACCTCGGTCATCTGCCGCTCCACCGTCAGGTAAGGGTTGAGCGAGGTCATCGGGTCCTGAAAAATCATGGCCACGCGGTTGCCGCGAATTTTGTTGAGCTCGGCCGGCTTCATGGCCAGCAGATCCTGGCCCTGGTACAAGGCCTGGCCGCTGGCTTTGCCGTTCCTGGCCAGCAGGCCCATCATGGCCAGCACGCTCTGGCTTTTGCCGGAGCCGCTTTCGCCCACGATGCCCAGGGTTTGACCCCGGTCCAGCGCAAAGTTGATGCCGTTGACGGCGTAGATCAGCCCGTCCTGGGTTTGAAACCGGACCCCGAGGTTTTTGACTTCAATCAGGCTCATGGCGTGTTCATGCGAATCAGCGGTCTTTGGGATCCAGCGCATCGCGCAGGCCATCCCCGATGTAGTTAAAACAGTACAGGGTCGTGGACAGCAGGCCGGCCGGAAACAGCAGCATCCACACAGACACTTCCATGACGGACGCACCATCGTGAATCAGCACGCCCCAGCTCGTCATCGGCTCCTGAATCCCCAGTCCCAGAAAGGACAGCACGGACTCGGTCAGGATCACGGCCGGCACGGTGACCGTGGTGTAAATCACCACCACGCCCAAAAGATTCGGAACGATGTGCTGAAAGATGATGCGACGGGTCGGCACGCCCAGCGCTCGGGCAGCCTCAATAAACTCCTTGGAGCGCAGCGACAGGGTCTGGCCGCGCACCACACGGGCCATGTCCATCCAGGAGAACATCGTGATGGTGATCACCACCAGGTAAAACGCCCGCCCCAGAATGGTCACCATCAAAATGGCAATCAGCAAATAGGGCACGGCATACATCATGTCCACGATGCGCATCATGAAGGCATCCACCTTGCCGCCCATGAAACCCGACGTCGCCCCCCAGACGATGCCCAGGGTGACGGAAGACAAGGTGGCCAGAAAGCCCACCATGAGGGAGACGCGGCCACCGACCAGAGTGCGAACAGCCAGGTCCCGGCCAGACTCGTCGGTGCCAAAAAAGTGCCAGTTCTTGAGCATGGGCGGCATGCTCATGGCATCCCAGTCGGCGGCGTCAAAGGCGTGCGGCAGCAACCATGGCCCGGCGATGCAGGTCAGCGTGATGAAGGCCAGCAGGCACAGGCTGAACACCGCTGCCCTGTTGCGCAGAAAACGTCCGCGCGCATCGGCCCAGGGACTGCGCCCCGAGATGTCGGCCACTTCCAGCGTATCCAGGGCCGCGACCAAAGCCTCCTTCTCCTGTTTGTTCCTGAATAACATGCTGGCTTCCAATCAACGCAGTTAATACGGTCAGTACCTGATCTTCGGGTCAAGCAGGGCATAAGCCAGATCGACCAGCAGATTGAACGTCACGGCAATCACCGTCACCAGCACCACCAGGCCCAGCACCAGGGTGTAGTCGCGATTGGCGGCGCCGTTCACAATCAGTTTCCCCAGTCCCGGCAGCGAAAACACCGACTCGGTCACGATGGCCGAGGTGATCGATGAAATAGCCAGGGGCCCGATGATGGAGACCACCGGCAACAGCGCGGGCTTGAAGGCGTGGCGCAGGATAATGGTGCGCGTGGGCAGGCCCTTGGCACGCGCCGTGCGGATGAAGTTGCTGTGCAGCACTTCAATCAGGCTGCCGCGCATGACGCGCCCAATGGTGGCGACGTTGATGAAAACCAGCAACATCATCGGCAAGACCATGAACCGCGGCGAGAAATCGTTCCAGCCCCCGGCCGGCGCGACCTTGAGCCAGACGGCAAAAACCAGAATCAGCACGGGGCCAATCACAAACGAGGGAAAGGCGTGCCCGGCATTGCCAAGCAGCATCACGAGGTAATCGACCACACTGTTCTGGCGCAAGGCGGCAATGGTGCCGAGCAGCACCCCCACAAACAAGGCAATCACAATGGCGCCCCCGCCGATCACCGCGGACACCGGCAACGCCTTGGCCACCAACTCGTTAACCGACCAGTCGGCATAGCGAAATGAGGCGCCCAGGTCACCGTGCAGCAGGCTGTTGAGGTAGTGCAGGTATTGCTGCCACAGCGGCAAGTCCAGATGGTATTTAGCCTGCAGATTGGCCAGAACCGCTGCGGACACCTTGCGTTCGTCGTCAAACGGCCCACCCGGTGTGGCATGGAGCAGGAGATAGCAGACGGTGACAACAGCCAGCAAGGTCGGAATCGTCGCCAGGATGCGCCTGAGGGTGTAAGACCACATGAGGAATATCTCCGGTCGATGTCAGTGTGAGAGCGAAAGCGAAAGCGAGAACCGACCACAGCTTGGCCCTGAACGACTCATGGGGCGTCAGGAAACGTCAGAAAACGTCAGAAAAAACAGGTCACCGATGGTCAGGCATCGTGGTGACGTCTGCCCCATCTTTAGCTCAGCCCGGACATCAATGCTTGATGATGTACAGGTCCTTGGCGCGGTAGCGGTCCAGGGCGTTGGTCGTCGAATAACCGCCTACATAGGGCTTGACCAGTCGCGGCACGGTGTACTGCAGCAAGGGAATCATGGGGTAGTCGTCCATGATCATCTTCGCCGCCTGGGTCAGCAATGTCTTGCGCTTGGCCGGGTCCAGCGACTGGTTGCCTTCATCGATCAGCGCGGAGGCCTTGCGGTTGCAGCTGTTGTGGTAGTTCTGATCCGAATCGCATTGCACCAGCGTCAAAAAGGTGGTCGCATCGTTGTAGTCTGCAACCCAGCCGTTGCGGGCCATCTGATAGTCTTTATCCGTGCGTTTCTTGATCAGGACCTTGAACTCCATCGCTTCCAGTTCAACGTCTACGCCCAGCTTGGTTTTCCACTCGGAGGCGGCAAAAATGGCCATTTTCTTGTGGTAGTCGCTGGTGTTGTAGGAAAACTTGATCTTGGTGCCAGGCGCAACGCCAGCGGCCGCCATCAGCTTCTTGGCCTCCTCCACGCGTTTGGCCATGGGCCACTTGGCCCAGTCGTAGGCGGTGACATCCGCACCCGCCGTGCCCTTCACGATTACGCCATAGGCAGGGGTCTGCCCATCGGCCGTCACACGCTGCGCCAGGATGTCGCGGTCAATCACCATAGACAGCGCCTGGCGCATGCGAATGTCCTTGAGGACCGGATCCGCATTGTTGAGGGAGTAATAGCGCAAACCCAGCATGTCCGTGTTGCGAATTTCCTTCGGGTACTGTGCCTTGTACTTGTCAAAGGTACCCGGGGGGAGCTGATACACCCAGTCGTTCTCGCCCGACTCGTACAGCTTGACATCGGCGTTGCCGTCTTCGACCGACAGGTAGGTCATCTTGTTCAGCTGGACATTTTTGGCATCCCAGTAGGTGGGGCTTTTGGCCAGCGTGATCTTGCTGTTGACCTGCCAGTCTTTCAGGACGAAAGCGCCATTGCTCACCATGTTGGCAGGTTTGGTCCAGTCTTTGCCAAACTTTTCCACCGTCGCTTTGTGGACCGGACCCAGCTGGAGGTTGGAAACGACATCAGGCAAAAATCCGACAGGAAAGGGGGTCTTGATTTCCAGCGTGTACGGATCCACGGCCTTGACGCCCAACTCGGTGCCGGGCTTCTTGCCCTCAATGATTTCCTTGGCGTTGAGCAGGAAGATACCGTAGGTGGCGGCATATTTCGAGGCAGTCGCCGGGTCCACAAAGCGCCGCATGCCGTAAACAAAGTCATCTGCGGTCACTGCATCGCCGTTGGACCACCGGGCGTTCTTGCGCAGTTTGAAGACCCAGGTTTTCTCATCGGTCTGCTTCCAGCTCTCCGCGACTGCGGGTACAACCTTGCCGTTCGCATCGGTTGCCGTCAGCCCCTCAAACATGTCACGGATGACGTTATTTGCCGGCACGCCCGACGCCAGCGCGGGGTCCAGGGTTTCGGGCTCAGAGCCATTGTTGCGAACCAGTTCCTGCGTTTCATGCAGCTTCACGCCCGCAGGCACCGTGGCCGCAGAAACCAGGCCAGCGCAGGCCAGCAACACAGCGCCTGCCAGCGCCTTCATCGTTCGATTTGACTTCATGCTTGTAGCACTCCTGAATAAAAAACTGGCGAACTTTTGGCCCGCTGTGCTTCATGGTTCGGCGGGTCTCCAATGGGGAGAGGCCGCGCTTGCGTGTCTTTCGGCTGCGAATATACAGCCGCCCCAACAGCTCCTTCGTAGGGGCTAACCCTTCAGCAAGGACTTCAAGCCCTTTCATCATGGGTTACGCGGCGCGCGCCTTTATCCGCAAAAATTTAATCGCAAAAAGTGTGCCCGAGGTGGCAGCCATCGCCGAGTACCAGCCGTTTGCAAGCACAACCGGATACGGCTGGCGCGCTCAATGCAGCCCTCCTGGCAGAACCCTTGCGCGGTGAAGCGGAAAACACAAAACGCCTTGATGGCTCCGAACCCGGTGGGGCGGGCCGCGCGAAACCGGTCTGGATGGCATTGCAATGATTGAATAGGCATCCGGCCCATAAATGCCATGCGCAAGATGCTATTCAATTGAGAGCGACTTCGCTCACATTCGCTCACAAATACCTGTGGGCGCKGCGGCAAAAGCGCCGTACCCAACGCTCAGGATGTGCTCAGGGCGCTGCGGAGGCTGCCGGCTCTTTCCAGCCACCACCCAGCGTTTTGTAAAGCGTGACCTGGCTCTGAAGCTGGGCCAGGCGGGTCTGCACCACGGCCTGCCGCGCGGCGAACAGCGAGCGCTGGGCATCGAGCAGGTCAAGGTAGCTGGCCACCCCGTTCTGGTAGCGCAGGTCAGCCAGCTTGAAGCGCGTGGCTTCGGCGTTGGCCTGTGCCTGCTGCGCGCGCAACTGCTCGCCCAGCGTGGCGCGGCCTGCCAGCGCATCGGAAACTTCGCGGAAGGCCGTCTGGATCGATTTCTCGTACTGGGCCACGGCGATGTCGCGCCCGGCATTGGCCGAATCCAGCCCCGCACGATTGCGCCCCGCATCAAAAATAGGCAGGAGCAACTGCGGCGCCAGCGTCCAGCCGTAAGAGCCGCTCTTGAAGAGGCCCGAAAGGTGCGAACTGGCGCTGCCGGCGCTGGTCGTGAGCGAAATGCGTGGGAAAAATGCGGCGCGGGCTGCGCCGATATCCGCATTGGCGGCAAGCAGCTGCTGCTCGGCCTGGCGAATGTCGGGGCGGCGGGTCAGCAGGTCGGAGGGCAGTCCGGCAGGCACATCGACCAGCATGGGCGTGTCAGCCAGCCCCTTGCCCGCCGGCGGCGCCACTGCCAACTCGCCCGCGAGGGGCTGGCCCAGCAAAAGCGTCAGGGCATTCTGATCCAGGGCACGCTGGCGGACCAGCTGGGCCAGGGAGACACGGGCCGCTTCCGTCAGCGACTCGGCCTGCCGGAAATCCAGCTCGGACGTCACGCCATTGTCAAAGCGCAGCTTGCTCAGCTTGAAGGATTCTTCGCGCGTCGCCAGCGTTTGCTGCGTGATGGCCAGCAGCTCTTCATCGGCCAGCAGACTGAGGTAGGTGTTGGCCACGGCCGCGATCAGGCTGATCTGGGTGGTCTTGCGGCCCTCTTCAGTCGCCAGGTACTGCGCCAGCGCGGCTTCCTTCAGGCTGGCCACGCGGCCAAAGAAATCGAGCTCATACGACGTCACCAGCAAGCCGGCGGAGTAGGTGCTGGTGATACTGCTGTCGCCGTTGCCATCGGCCTTGGGCTGGCGCGAGCCCGAGAGCCCGGCATTGACGGTCGGAAACTGGTCGGCGCGCCGGATCTGGAACTGGGCCCGGGCCTGCTCGATATTGAGCACCGCAATCCGCAGGTCGCGGTTGTTGCGCAGCGCCGCCTCTATCAGTTGCCTGAGCTTGGGGTCACTGAAAAAACCCTGCCATTCGATGTCGGCCGCCGGCACGGCGGGTGCCGTTGCCACGGCAGGGCTCGCACCGGTGGTCGCCTGGGCCGATTCAGCCATCCAGCTCGAGGCCGGCCACTCTGCGGCAATCGGCGCGGCCGGCCGCTCGTATTTGGGAATCATCGAGCACCCCGCCAGCAGCGCCGCGGCGCCCACCGTCAGGAGTTGGGGGAGCCTGGATTTACGCATGGGCTTTACCTTCATTTCCTTCATCTCCCGAGATGCCTGCCGCTTTGGCATGCTCCGAATAGATCCTGTTTTGCCGCGCACTGCCTTTGAAAAAGCCGCGCACCACGACAAAGAACACCGGGACAAAAATCACCGCGAGCGCCGTGCCGGTCACCATGCCGCCGATCACGGCGGTACCGATGGCACGCTGGCTAGCAGAGCCGGCGCCCGAAGCCAGCACGAGAGGCATCACGCCGAGGCCGAAAGCCAGCGAGGTCATGATGATGGGGCGAAAACGCAGATGGGCCGCGGCCAGCGCCGACTCGATCACGCCCTTGCCCTGCGCCTGAAGGTCTTTCGCAAACTCGATGATCAAAATGGCGTTCTTCGCCGACAGGCCGATGATGGTGATCAGGCCCACCTGAAAGTACACGTCGTTCGAATAGCTGCGCAGCAGGGTCGCCAGCAACACGCCGATCACGCCCAGCGGCACCACCAGAATCACCGCCAGTGGAATGGTCCAGCTCTCGTATAGCGCAGCGAGACACAGGAACACCGCGAGGATCGCGAAGCCATAGAGAAGGGTCGCCTGGGAGCCGGCGAGTTTTTCCTCTCGCGACTGGCCGGTCCACTCATAGCCGAAGCCCTGCGGCAGCTGCGCCGCCAGCTTCTCCATCTCGGCCATCGCGGCGCCGGTGCTGTAGCCCGGTGCGGCGCTGCCGCCGATGCGGATCGCCGGATAGCCGTTGTAGCGCACCGTCTGCATCGCGCCCTTGGCCCAGCGCGTCGTGGCAAATGCCGAGAGCGGCACCGATTGCCCCTTGCTGTTGCTGGCGTTCAGTTTTAGCAGGTCATCGGGCTGCATGCGCGCCGGTGCATCGGCCTGCACCACCACACGCTGCAAGCGCCCCTGGTTCGGGAAGTCGTTCACGTAGCTGGAGCCCAGCGAGGTCGACAACACCGAATTGATCGCATCGAACGGTACGCCCAGCGCATTGGCCTTGTCCCGGTCAATATCGATCTGCAGTTGCGGCGCGTCTTCCAGGCCATCGGGACGCACCTGCGCGAGGACCGGGCTCTTGGATGCCAGACCCAGCAACTGGTTGCGCGCATTGACGAGCGCCTCATGGCCCGCGCCGCCGCGATCCTGCAAACGGAAGCTGAATCCCGACGCCGTACCCAGTTCGGGAATTGGCGGCGGGCTCAGCGGAAAGATGAACGCATCACGCACACCCATGAGCGCACCGAAGGCCCGTCCCGCAACCGCTCCGGCCGAATGCTGCTCACCCGCGCGCTCTTTCCAGTCCTTGAGCGTCACGAACGCGAGCGCGGCGTTCTGACCCTGGCCGGAGAAGCTGAAACCCAGCACGCCGACCATGCTTTCCACTTCAGGCTGCTTGAGGATGAACGCTTCGACGGTCTGCATCACCGAGAGCGTGCGCTCGTACGTCGCGCCCGGAGGCAGCTGCACATTCACCAGCAGGTTGCCCTGGTCTTCGTTGGGCAAGAACGAGGTGGGCAGGCGCAGGAAGACCACGGCGATCGCGCCGATGATCGCTGCGTAGATCACCAGATAGCGCGCCGCACGCTTGAGGATGCGCGCAACCACGCTTTCATAGCCCTTGGCCGTGCGTGTGAAGCCCCGATTGAACCAGCCGAAGAAACCGGTCTTTTCGTGGTGGTGCCCGGCCTCTACCGGTTTGAGCAGCGTGGCGCAGAGCGCCGGTGTGAGCGACAGCGCCATGAATGCCGAGAAGCCGATTGACGACACCATCACCGCCGAAAACTGCCGATAGATATTGCCGGTCGAGCCCGCGAAGAAGGCCAGCGGCACGAACACGGAGATCAGCACCACGGTCACGCCGATGATGGCGCCGGAGATCTGCTTCATCGCCTTGCGCGTGGCCTCGAGCGGCGGCAGGCCCTCTTCGGTCATGATGCGCTCGACGTTCTCGACCACCACGATCGCATCGTCCACCACGATACCAATCACCAGCACCATGCCGAACATGGTGAGCACGTTGATTGAAAACCCGAGCGCCAGCAGCGTGGCGAAAGTGCCCAGCAGCGAGATCGGCACCACGATGGTCGGGATGATGGTGTAGCGCCAGTTCTGCAGGAACAGAAACATCACCAGGAACACCAGCGCCACCGCCTCGAACAGCGTCTCGGCCACCTGCGAAATCGATATCCTGACGAAGCGCGAGCTGTCGTAGGGGATGTCCCATTTCATGCCCTGCGGGAAGTAGCGCTCAAGCTCGGCCATCTTCGCGCGCACGGCCTTGGCGGATGCGAGCGCATTGCCGCTGGGCGCGAGCTGCACGCCGATACCGACGGCGGGCTGGCCATTAAGACGCGCCGACGTCGCATAGGACTGTCCGCCCAGTTCGATACGTGCCACATCCTTCAGGCGCACCGACGAGCCATCGGGGTTGGCGCGCAGCACGATATTGCCAAACTGCCCGACGTTGGCGAGCTGCCCATTGACCACCACGGTGGCTGCAATGCCCTGGCCTGCCACGTTGGGCCGGTCGCCGATGCTGCCGGCGGCCACCTGGGCATTTTGCGCACGAATCGCTGTATTGACATCGTTCGCCGAAAGGCTGAAGCCCGTCAGCTTGGCCGGGTCGAGCCAGATGCGCATGGCGCGTTCGCTGCCGAACAGCTGGGCCTGCCCAATGCCGGGCAGGCGCTGGAGTTCGGGCACGATGTTGCGCGAGGCATAGTCGCCGAGCGCGACCGGGTCATGCGCCGGGTTGTCGGACGACAGCATGGTGAACAACAGGAAGTTGGCACGCGACTTGTCTACGCGTACGCCCTGCTGCGTCACAGCGGCTGGCAGCCGCGGCGAGGCGCGCGACAGGCGGTTCTGCACGTCCACCTGCGCCAGCTCGGCATTGGTGCCGGGCTGGAAGCTCAGCGTGATGCTGCCGGAACCGTCGGCCTGCGCGACCGACTCCATGTAGATCAGGCCGGGCGAGCCGTTCATTTCACGCTCAATCACCGACAGCACGCTGTCCTCGAGCGTCTGGGCCGACGCGCCGGGGTAGGCCGTATTGATGACGATCGCGGGCGGGGCCACGGGCGGGTACTGGGCAATCGGCAGCTGCGTGATCGACACGCCGCCGACCACCAGGATGAACAAGGCAATCACCCAGGCAAAGATCGGCCGATCAATAAAAAATTTGGCCATGTGCCGGGCTCCTTATTTTGTCGCGGCTGCGGATGCAGCCGATGCCGCCGGTTGGGCAGCGCCCGCCGACGATGCCGCAGCAGCCGGAGCAGAAGCCGCGCCAGCCGGATTGGCACCCGGCGGCTGCCACGGCACAGGCTTGACCAATGCGCCGGGCTGCAGTTTCTGGAAACCATCCACCATGACCTGTTCACCTGTTTTCAGCCCGTCAAGCACCACCCATTGCGAGCCCTTGGCGGAGCCAATCTTGACCGGGCGCGATGCGACTTTTCCAGTGGCATCCACCACCATGACGCTGTCACCCTGCGCCGTACGCGTCACGGCCTGCTGCGGCAAGGTGACGGCATTGGTCGCTTGCGCCTGCTCCAGGCGCACCCGCACATACAGACCCGGCAGCAGCTGGCCGCCCGGATTGGGAACCTCCGCGCGCAAGGTCACCTGGCCCGTGGTGGCATCGACGGTCAGGTCTGAAAACAGCAAGCGGCCGGGACGCGGGTATTCGGTGCCATCTTCCAGCACAATGCGCACGCTGGCCGCATCTTCCCCGCTGGCGCGCTTGAACTGGCCGCTTTCCATGGCCGCACGCAGCTTCATGACCTCGGAGGCGGATTGCGTGAAGTTGACGTACACGGGGTTGATCTGCTGGATCACGGCGAGTTGGGTGGCGTCGCCCTGCCCGACCAGCGCGCCTTCAGTGACCAGCGCGCGGCCTATGCGGCCCGAGATAGGAGCCGTCACCGATGCATAGCCCAGATTGATGCCGGCCGTCTGCACATTGGCCTTGCCTACCGCCACATCGGCTTCGGCCTGTTTTTGCGCCGCCACGGCGTTGGCGTATTCCTGCTTGCTGATCGCATTGGCTTCAACCAGCGGCTTGTAGCGCTCGGCCAGGGCGCTCGCCTGCGCCAGATTGGCTTCAGCGCGCGCCTGGCCGGCTTTGGCACTGGCAGTTGCCGCAGCGTAGGGCGCTGGGTCAATGCTGAACAGCGGCTGACCGGCCTTGACGTCACTGCCTTCCCGAAACAGCCGCTTTTGCAAAATGCCGGCCGCCCGCGCCCGGACCTGCGCGACGCGCGAGGCTTCAAGACGCCCGGGCAACTCGGTCACCAGGCCCACATCGCCCTGGGTTACCGTCACCACACCCACCTGCGCGGGAGGTGGGGTGGCCCCGCCTTGCGCGGTTCCCCCATTGCCGCAACCGGCCAAAAAAACTGAGACCGCAGCAATTAGCGCCAACGGCTGAAGCCCCATAAACGACGAGGGCAGGAAATAAGACTGGGAAGACTGGGCAACGCGGGACGTAGGCATGCTGTTCCTCGGATGTTGGAAAAAGCGCGAAAGTGGCGCAGCGTCGGCGAATAGTGCAGAGCATACGCAAGCACATTCACCGAAAAGGGAAAGGGTAAGGGTTTTTACGAGTGTTATAGTTTACATACATTTATGAATGTATATAGACACCCCGAAAATTGATTTCAGGAGACACCCATTGGCCCGCCGAACCAAAGAAGAGGCACTGGCGACTCGCCACAAGCTGCTTGATGCCGCCGAATACCTGTTTCAGGCGCAGGGCGTGTCGCGCACCAGCCTGCAGGACATCGCCCGGCGCGCCGGCGCCACGCGCGGAGCCATCTACTGGCACTTCAAGGACAAGGCCGACCTCTTCAACGCCATGATGGAGCGGGTGACGCTGCCCATGGAAGAATCTTTCGACCAGGAGGGGGCTGATCAGCAAGAAGCCGCTGACACCAGCGCCAACGCGCTTGACCGCATCCGGCGCGCCACCATCAACGCCCTCAAGCAGATCGTCAACGACACACAGACCCGTCGGGTTTTTGAAGTGGCGACCCAAAAGGTGGAATATGTAGAGGAGCTTCAAGCCGTCCGCCTTCGTCACCTGGCGGTGCGCAACGGGTTCTTGAACCGTTGTGAACAGAGCATCGACCTCGCCTCCCGCCAGACGGCCTTGACGCTTTCGATGCCCGCCTCTGTTGCCGCACAGGGCTTTCATGCCCTGATAGACGGCCTGATACAAAACTGGCTGCTGGACCCGGAGGCTTTTGACCTTCTCGAGGTTGGTCAATGCGTGATGAACGTTTACCTCGGCGGGCTCGGCTTTACCAACCGGCAGCACCCCGCCGCGCCAGCAGGGACTGCGCCAACACCTTCGTAGTGCAAATTAGTGCAAATGCCTGGGCTTGCGCCCGCCGCCCCCGTGGCCCGACCCACCCTGCGGCCCGCCCAATCCGCGCGGCGGCTTGCCGAGCTGCATGGAGTTGACCAGCGCATCGAAGCGCTGCTCGAATAATTTATCGACCGCCGCCACGACCTCGCCCAGCTCCGAGGCGTCGAAATGCCGCTCCATGAGGCCTATCATGTCCTGCACGAGCAAGTCGCGCTGGACCTGCATGATGGCGGCCGGCGTGGGGCCGACAAAGTACATGGCAAAGTCATCACGCGCCTCGTCATCCTCGGCGCCCTCTTCTTCGTCGAAGTCAGAGTCGTAAAAAGTCACTTCAATGGGCGCGCCCATCTCGGCAAGATCGTTCAGCCCCATGCACATTTCGTCGAGCGCCTGGCGAAAATCCTCGTCACCGGGCACGGTCCAGCACATCTGGAGCAGGTGCTTGTGAACATCAAACTGGATGCCGGGCTCCTCCTCGTAGGCACTCGCAGCGCCCGCCGCCAGGGACTTTGAGCCCGCGTACTTCCACAAGGGCTTGAGGGCCTCCTGCAGCTGCTCAAAGGTGACGTCCGCGCGCAAAGGTACTTCGCCGTGAACGTGAATTTCAAATGGTGTGTTGTAGCGGGCCATGGATTTAATCTTACCCAGTTTTCGGGGGCGCAACCGGCACATGGGTGGTTGGCCCGATGGTGGTGCCTGAGACCGGAATCGAACCGGTACGCCCCTGTTAGGGAAGCGGCGGATTTTAAGCCGGAAGATTGGCAATACACCGAGGTCTTCCAGGCTACGCCCCAGCTCTCTTGAGCAGGTTTTCTCTCGAAGCATCAAGCCTGATGATACCCCGGTGTTCGACCCACATCGACCCGGTTCCCTTTCGCTTGGCTCCTAGCTGGCTCCTGGAAATCGGGTATTTCCAGGAGTACACATGGCTAAGATGAAATTGACTAAAACGGTTGTTGACGCTGCACAACCTCAATCCACCGACGTTGAACTACGTGACACCTTGGTGCCGGGTTTCCTGTGCAAGGTTACCCCGGCAGGCCGCAAGGTCTTCATGATTCAATATCGGACCAACGCCGGTGAACGCCGCAAACCGTCGCTTGGGCTGTTCGGCGAGTTGACCGTCGAACAGGCCCGTGCGCTTGCACAAGACTGGCTGGCCGAGGTTCGCCGCGGCGGTGATCCAGGCGGTGAGAAGGCAGATGCGCGCAAGGCACCGACCGTCAAGGAACTGTGCATTCGATTCATGGAGGACTACTCCAAGACGCGCAATAAGCCAAGCACCCAGCGCTCATACCAGAATCAGATCGATCGCTCAATCATTCCCGCCTTCGGCAGCAAGAAAGTCCCTGAAATCACGCGCATGGACGTGATTGCGCTGATGAAGCGCAAGGAGAAATCACCCATACAAGCCAACCGCGTACTCGGCTGCATCCGCAAGATGTTCAACCTCGCCGAGCTGTGGGGCTATCGGCCCGATGGCTCAAACCCCTGCAGGCACGTTCCGAAGTATCCAGAAAAAGGCACGACCCGCCTGATCACCGATGCGCAGATGGGGCAACTGTTCGCCTATCTCGACAAGGCCGATACCGAGGGCCTGGAGCATCCGACACTGACTCTGGTTATCCGGCTGCAATTCGAGTTTGCCGCCCGTATGTCGGAAATCCTGCTGTTGCAGTGGGACTGGATTGACCTGCCCAACAGGCGTGTGGTTTGGCCTGACAGCAAGACCGGCGACATGTCCAAACCCATGAGCGAGGAGGCTTACCGACTTCTGTCGAGTGCCGCGCATTACGAGAACTCCCCCTATGTCTGCCCGTCGATCTTCGATCACAAGCAGCCACTGACCGGGAATTCGTACTACCAGGCTTGGCGGCGCATCCTTGATCGTGCCGGCGTGCCCCCGGTCGGGACGCATGGCATCCGCCATCGATCAGCCACCGACATAGCCAACTCTGGCGTTCCGGTCAAGGTAGGCATGGCGCTGACCGCGCACAAGACGGTCACGATGTTTATGCGTTATGTGCATACCGAGGACGACCCAGTGCGCGCAGCAGCCGAGTTGGTCGCCAATCGGCGCAAGGCCGTTGTAGAGAGCCGTCCGATTGCCCCAAAAGTTGCTCCTGAGCCGGTCGCCGGCACATCTGGAGCGAAACCGGCTTACCAAGCCTTCCGTCACCGCAGGGGGGAAAACCGCCCCGCTCCTCCCGGCAGCAAGCGGGCCACCAGCACTGCAACCGAGTCTGCTGCGTCATGACCGTCGAACTGCTGTTCACCGGGACTTCGCAAGCTTTGACTTCTGTGAAGTATAAGTTACAATGGAGGCTACACACATGATTGAAGTGCGCCGGTATCAGCGCCTTGATGGCGAAGTACCACTGACCGACTGGCTCGCCGGAATGCGTGATGCGCGGGCCAGGGCCAAGCTGGAAATCCGTTTTCGGCGGGTATCCCTGGGCATCTTCGGTGACATCAAGCCAGTCGGCGAAGGTGTGCTGGAGTTGCGCGAAGACATTGGTCCCGGCTATCGCGTGTATCTCGGGCGGCATGGCGCGACGTTGGTCATCCTGCTCTGCGGCGGCGACAAGCGCACGCAGGATGCGGACATCAAACGGGCCAAGGAATACTGGTCGGACTGGAAACGGAGAAACACATGAGCCATCGTAAACATGCAGCTTCGGTTCCCCATACCGAAACGACCATCGCCGAACTGCGGACTGATCGGGCCTTTGCGGTCGAGTATCTGAAATCGGCGCTGGAAGAATTGGACGATCCCGAGCATCGCGCCGTCGGCCTGCTCGCGCTGCGCGATGTGGCCGAAGCCTATGGCGGGCTTGCGAACGTGGCGCAAGAAGCAGGCGTCACCCGCGAGGCGTTGTATCGGGCGCTGTCACCGAGCGGCAACCCAACACTCAAGACGCTTCTGGCAGTGCTTCACGCTGTCGGTATGCGACTGTCTGTTGTGCCGGCCGAGCCTACTCCGGTTCATGGGTAAATAAGGACGAATCGCGGTGGCGGACACCTTGAGGGTTGACGTGTGTTACCGACCATTGCGTATCGGCTGGGCGGTACGGCAAGGCGATAGCGTTGCCATTCGCCAAGCAATGCGGTATTCGCATGCACTCTGGGGTGGTCGATTCAATCCGATACTGGTGGTTGACCGCGAGGAAGAGGCGCTGCACTTGGTCAAGCTGTTTCGTCTTGATTTGATATGGCCCTTGGGCGACAGCCAAGAGGTCAAGGACTTTCCGAAGAAGTTTCCGCACCTTATCCCACCGTTTCATGGCGATTCAATCTTCGTCAAGGACGTTCAGTGGAGGAGCTTCGCACACGTCCTGGACATCGCCAATGCGATTTCGCACTGGCATACCAGGCCGGAATGGAAACTTTTCATGGATCAGGGCGTTCGTGCCTACCAATGGCAGCAGGACGACCCACTGGCAGACGTGTTTCTCATGCAGTTCGGGGCCTACCCGAGCGCCGACGAAGTCGGTGTGGACTATGCTGCGATGGTTGCCCAGGTGGCTACGCCGACGACGTACGCGCTGGCACCACAAGCTCCCGTCCCAGCCGATGTCACGGTACACCCCGGTTTTGCGGCCATCGGCCGATTCGGCATCGCACGTCACTACACGGTGCGGGCGGGCTGGGACGCACCCGGCTTCTTCGTCGGCAGCGCTGCCGATCCGGATGATCTTGTCTGCTGCTGGAATATTCGCGCCTGCGATATTCCCTTGTGGTTCGTCGATCCCACCGCCCTGGACCGCTACGCTGAGCTGATTCCCGAATGGGAGCGAACGCTGCATCGCATGGTGGAGCATCGCCGCGATGAGTGGGATCGCCGCCTGGGCGTTTGGTCAAGGCAGGACATTGATACGGCAGCCCAGCCTTTCGCAGGCATGCAATTGATACGCTGCCGCGTGCAGGACCACTTCTGGGCCGGTGGTGCCGTATCGCCGCCGGTGATGCATTTCGGGCAGGCGTCAACGCTCGGAGTGATAGGTGAGTCCAACGGCGTTCCGCGCGTGAATTTCGCACTGGCTGACAAACCGTTCAGCGGCGACCCACATTTCGGCAACCAACATCTGGTCGCATCCGTTTCGTTCATCGGCGGCCTCTATCACGACGAACAACACACGTTTAATGTGCCCTACCTTCCGGAACTTAACGAGTTCTATGCACGCGCCATGCATTTCCACTACGACAAACTGCGCGTCGAGCCGGATTGCGTGGGGCTCGTGATCGACGCCGCCGATCACGACAGTTTTCTCACCGCGATGCCAGTTGCTGACTTGATGCAGCGCATCTTTTCAATGGCGGGCTTCGACAGCACGTTAAGCAACAGCGGACGCATCGTGCGTCAACTCCTGACACAACTAGGCGGGCTCCAAGGCGCGCGCGTGTTCAAGATCCCTGGTGCCAGACAACTGCTCAAAAAATACGGCCCGCGAGACACGTTTTCGCGCGAAATGGCGCGCGACACAATCGTCGGAAAAACGCCGGAACATTCGAACGGCACATTCGCCGCGCACAAGGACCTGTTTCTAGGTCCACGCCCGATCCATACCCAACTGACGCCGCCCGATGTCTTCACCTTCATGGTGGACAAAGGCCTGTTCCGCATGGGTGTCGATCTGGACTGCCCCAAGTGCGGAATGTCGAGTTGGGTGGCACTCGACGTGCTCAAGCAGCAAGCGACCTGCGAACTATGCGGCCATGGCCACGACGCGACGCGGCAGTTGATCGCCAGCACCTGGCGCTTTCGGCGATCGGGTGTGCTCGGCTCCGAGCGCAACGCGCAGGGTGCCGTCCCCGTGGCACTGACCCTGCAGCAGCTTGGAACGACACTGAGTGGCTCTCTGCGCCACAGTGTCTATGCACCTTCGCTGGACTTGAAACCAACGGCGGACCTGAATCTACCAAGTTGCGAAGTCGATTTCGTCTGGCTTATGGCCGGACGCTATCCGGACCGGGCGGCGATAATTCTCGCTGAGTGCAAAGATCAGGGCCCGATCAAGGCCGAAGAGTTTCAACGCGACGTGGACAACCTGCGTCGCGTCGCCGATGCCTTCCCCAAGCATCGGTTCGAGACATACCTGCTTTTTGTAAAACTGACGCCGTTCACCGCTGACGAGGTCGCCATGGCGGGCACATTGAACGAGCCTTATCGGCATCGCGTGATTCTACTGACAGCGCGCGAGTTGGAACCGTACCACATCTTCGAACGGCTCAAGACCGAGCACGGAATAGACAGTTACGCGGGATCAGCGAAAGAATTGGCTCAGGTGACAGCCCGACTCTATTTCACCGCCCCGGCTGCCGCCGGCGATCAGGCAACCGAGTAGCAAATCCAAGCGCTCGAAGAGTAATTCTGTTATGCGTGGCTTCAACCTCAGAAAGACGACCGCTCAGCGGGACGCCTGAAGAAAGCTTGCGATCTTGGCGGTTAGCTCCGAAGGCTGAACGCAGCGAGTATCGGCTTCATTCCTACTCCATCAATACGCTGAATCGGTTGCATGACTGTTCTCGAATGCGCTAGCAGAACGTCCCGGCGTTGCCGCCGTCGGGCTCGCGGGCGTTGCCCCGCGTCTCGTGCCGAGTCACGGCCATTCGGCATTGATCCCTGACGCCTCCGGCCCTTTGGGCCTGCGCGCTCCGCTTGCCACTGAGGCGTTGGAGTGTGTGAGGCGGCCTTGCTGTTCCCTTCAACGTACCACGCCGTTCTCGCCGTCAAGGGCTGCGCATGCTTCGCACGCTTGCGTCCTCGCGGCCGTCTGCGACCCCTGACTGCTGCGCTGCGCCGTGTTCCTCCGGTTCCGGGCAATTCCGCCCGAGCAACTGGAGATCACCATGAACGATAAATCGCACGTTTCGCTGGAACAACACGTCTGTCTGGTATGCGGCAGCAGCTTCGACACCGGCAGCATCCTGCTCGACAGGCGCCTGCGTGCAACCATGGAGCACCATACGACGACGGGCTGGGGCTTGTGTCCTGAGCACCAGCGGCTGTTCTCGGAGGGCCTCGTCGCTCTGGTCGAATGCGACCCGCAGCGCAGCGGCGTGCCTTCGGGCGATGGCCGCGTGAAGCCCGAGCAGGCCTACCGGACGGGACGGCTGGCCCATCTCAAACGCGGCGCGTTCGCCCAGGTGTTCAACACGTCGATCGCGGTCGACCAGCCGTGCGTGTTCGTCGAACCTGGCGTGATCGAGCGTTTGCAGTCGATGGTGGCGCCAGCGGAGTGATGGTTCGCTGAAACCATCGGTGCGCCACCCCGGCGTTGCGGGCGTGGCGCACCGCGTCTATTTGCTGTGCCCAATGGCGATGCCTTCGCGCCTGCGGCGCTGCGCACTGCGCTTGCCTCCAGGGGATCGGCCGACGGCCCATCCCCGCCGCGCTTCGCTTGGCGCCCCTGGAAAGACCGCCGAACAGGCTGCGCCTGATCGGCCAGCGCCCTGAACGGCCGAAGGACCACATCGTCGCTAAGTTCAGGCTGGTACGGCTGGACAGGCGCCTCTTGCCGAGTCACGGCTATTCGGCATTGATCCCTGACGCCTCCGGCCCTTTGGGCCTGCGCGCTCCGCTTGCCGTTGAGGCAGTGGAGTGTGTGTGAGGCGGCCTTGCTGTTCCCTTCAACGTACCACGCCGTTCTCGCCGTCAAGGGCTGCGCGTGCCCTGCCCGCTGGCGTCCATTCGGCCGTCTTCGACCCCTGACTGCTGCGCTGCGCCGTGTTCCTCCGGTTCCGGGCAATTCCGCCCGATTCGGACTGGAGCACGATCATGTCGAAACGCACTCATTCTCTCGATTCTTCCCTTCTCGTTCGCGATGTCGCGGGCGACTACCGTCCGGCCAATGCCGACGAGGTGTTGCAGGCTGCGCAACGTGTGCTCGCAGGACAGATGCGCAACTGCGAAGTCCTGAACTCGCCGCAGGTGGTGCGCGACTTCCTGCGGGTGAAGCTGGGAGCGCTGGAGCACGAGGTGTTCGCCATCATCCATCTGGATGCACAGAACCGTGTCATCGAATACGTCGAGATGTTTCGCGGCACGGTGAGCCAGACATCGGTGTATCCGCGCGAGGTGGTCAAGGAGTCCTTGGCCAGGAATAGCGCTGCGCTAATACTGGTGCATAACCATCCCAGCGGTTCGACCCAACCGTCTCGCGCCGACGAGATGCTGACGCAGACGCTGAAGTCGGCACTGGCGCTGGTGGACGTGCGAGTGCTGGATCACCTGATCGTCGCCGGCGGCGACATCCTGTCTATGGCGGAACGCGGGCTGTTGTAGCCCGAGGGGGCATTGCCCCCCTTTTTTTGCTGCGTCCTTGACATCCAGTAAAGGCTGCGCGCTGCGCTTGCCTCCAGGGGTCGGCTTACAGCCCACCCCGCCGCGCAGGCTTGGCGCCCCAAAAGACCGCCGAACAGGCTGCGCCTGATCGGCCAGCACACAACGTCGATCGCGCGCCACGCGCTTTGCTCACCTCCAGCCAGGCGTGCTGCGCACGCAGGGGCGCTCGCCGCGCGGCGTTGGTTTGTCGCGTCTCTGGCCGTAGGCCGGTCATCCGTCTTTCCCCTCCTTCATCGCTGGTCCCGCGACCGTAGCCCGCGGTGCCTGGCCGTCAAGGCGCGCAGGGCCGTGTCCTCGCCTGCGGCTGCGGGCCGCACCAACCCTGCGCTTGTTTCCTTGACGGCCAGTCCCCGCCGGCCCGGTTGTTCGCGGGCGATGAACTCAGGAAAGACGGCGGCAACGGCGATCAGCCCAGGTCACTGCGCCGAATCAACCGAAGCCAACACCGGGCTCCGAATCTTGGAATCCGGTCAGTTTTGAAACCACAGGAGGCCGCGCATGCAGACATCGACAACGTGAATCACCGAGCGAGTTTTTCTTCATCCATTTTTGTTTTCAACTGATAGGAGCTATCACCATGAACACCGTTACCCATCAAGAAACCCAAGCCCTGCATGCAGTCACTGCCGCCGCAATTGCGGCATACGACCTGCTGTTGATTCCACTGTCGCAATTGCGGCCTTCGAGCCGCAACGTGCGCAAGAGCGGCGGCGCGTCGATTCCCGAGCTGGCTTCGAGCATCGCCCGCGTCGGCCTGCTGCAAAACCTCACCGTCACCGTATCGAGCGATGGTGAGCATTACGAAGTCGTCGCAGGCCAGCGGCGGCTGGCCGCGTTGAAGCTGCTGGCGAAGCGGCGCAAGCTTGCCAAGACCCATGACGTGCCTTGCCTGCTGGTGCCGGATGCGTCAGCGCGTACCGTGAGCCTGACCGAGAACGTGCAGCGCGAGGCCATGCACCCCGCCGAGCAGTTCGAGGCGTTCGCCGCGTTGGTGGCCGAGGGTCGGCCTGTCGAAGATATTGCCGCCGATTTTGGTGTGACACCGCTTGTGGTGCAGCGGCGTTTGAAGCTGGCGAATGTCTCGCCGCGCCTGCTGGCCGACTATCGCGCCGATGCTGTCACGCTCGACCAGTTGATGGCCCTCGCCATCACGGACGACCACACCGCACAGGAGGCGGCGTTCTATGACGCGCCGCAGTGGCAGCGCAGCCCGCAGGCGCTGCGCGAGCACCTGACCGAACGCGAGATCGACGCCACACGCGATGCGCTGGCGCGTTTCGTTGGCATCGAGGCTTACGAGGCCGCGGGCGGCGGTCTGCGGCGCGACCTGTTCTCGGACGACACACGGGGCGTGTTCCTGACCGATGCGGCGTTGCTGGATGGCCTTGCGCGAGACAAGCTCGCTGCGGTGGCGGACACCGTTCGCGCCGAAGGCTGGGCATGGGTCGAAACGGTGCCGCGCGTCACGTCAGCGGAACTGCACGGCTTCCAGCGTGCCCGCCGTGACCGGCGCACACCGAACAAGACCGACGCCAAGCGCATCGCCAAGGTGCAAGCACGGCAACAGGCCATCGACGACAGGCTGAATGCCGACGATGCCGAGGACATCGCCGAAGAGGAAGCATCGGCGCTCTACGAAGAAAGCGACAAGCTTGGCGCGGAACTCGACACCATCGAGCAATCGCTTTTGGTGTTTGCGCCCGAGGTTCTGACGATGGCCGGGACCATCGTGGCGGTCGATCATGCGGGTGAGGTCGTCATCCATCGCGGCCTGTTGCGCGAGGGCGAGGCCAAAGCGTTGCGGGCACAGGAACGGCAAGGCATGCAGGCGGGCGATGATGGCGAAGGCGCGGCGCAACCGACTGCGCCCGGCATTTCCGAGAAGCTGGCGCGGCGCTTGAGCGCGCACCGCACGGCGGCGCTGCAAGCGGAAGTCGCCCGCCATCCGCAGGTGGCGCTGGTGGCCGTGGTGCATCGCCTCGCGCTGCGCGTGGTGGTGGATGGCTACCGTTCGGACGATTCGCCGATCAACATCAGCGCTTCACCGCAGGACGGACTGGATGCGTTTGCGCCGGACGTGGCGCAGTCGCCCGCCCTGATCGGACTGCGGGAAGTGCGGCAGGCGTGGGCGGTTCGGCTACCCAGTGACCCGGATGCACTGTTCGCGGAACTGCTGGCGTTTCCCCCGCAGGAACTGCTGTCGCTGCTGGCGGTGTGCGTGGCTGCGACGGTGGGCGCGGTGACGCCACGCGAAGACACGTTGCCTGCTACCGCGCTGGCGCAGGCGGTGGGCCTCGACATGCATCCGTGGTGGACACCGACCGCCGAAGGCTACTTCGCCCATGTGTCAAAGGCCAAGGCCATCGAGGCGGTGCAGGTGTTCGCACCGGAACACGCGGCACGGCTCGCCAAGCTCAAGAAGAACGACCTGGCCAGCGAAGCGGAACGGCTGGCGGCGGGCACGGGCTGGCTGCCCGCGATGCTGCGCGTAGCGGTACAGGAGGCACCAGCAGAAACGCTCCCGGATACTGAGGCGAGCGAGTAAGCAGGATGTCCCGGCGGGTTTCCGCCGGGATTTTTTTACGCGTCGCGCGCGGCAAGTATGCCGCGCGCGTTTTAACAGCCGACAGCCCCCACCCCTTTCCGAAAACGCGCCCCGCCACAAGGGCGGCGCGCCGGAGTGCGACAGACTTTGCTGCGCCCGGTTGTGCAATGGCGCACCGTCCCCGACGCTGGCGGGTAGGTCGCCATGAACGACGGCGGCTCACCGACAGGCCGTCCACCATGCCCAGAGCCATCCACGCCGCAATCCATCAAGCCCGCGCCAATGCGCGCGGAGCGTTCATCCTTGGCGATTCGGAACCGACCTTGCCTGCAATGGGGTGCGTGCCGGCGCAACGCTTGTGCGGAGATACCGGAGCCATGCTGCCTTCCGGTGAGGATCGCACCCAACGGCGGCCTTGGCTTGTCGTGAATCCTGGCGAGGCAGCGGCTGCGCCTCGGGCTTCATGGCTGCAACCGTCCGGCGCAACGATTTTCCCCGGCACTGCGTGCCTTCCTCGCGCAACAAAATCGCCGCGCCTCCCGGTCCTCCACTGCGTTGCGGCCGCTATGCGGTGCAGCCCGCCCGTACCTCGCCCTTTGGATCACCGACAAGGCCGCGATGGGCGCGACCTTGATTCACCGAAAGGAAACTTCATCATGGCAAACATCGGCATCTTTACCGCACAAAACGACAGCTTCACCGGCACGGTTCGCACCCTGACGCTTAACGTCAAGGTCAAATTCGTTCCCAACACCAAGGAGAGCGACAACGCCCCGGACTACCGCATCGTCGCCGGCAACTTCGAGATCGGCGCGGCGTGGAAGAAAATCAGCAAGGCGGACCGGCCCTACCTGTCGGCAACCCTGGATGACCCGTCGTTCCCGGCGACCATCTATGCCCGCCTGGTCGAAGGCGAGGACAGCGCGCACAACCTGATCTGGTCGCGCAGCAAGGGCGACTGATCGTCGCCCTCGACGCCCCGCCCTTGCGGCGGGGCGTTTTTGCGTTCACCGTCAGCGGCCCGCGATGCGCATCGCGGGCCGTCTCATTTCATGCACTGAATCGCTTATTGGCGGAGTACGGAATCCCGTGGAACCGTGCATCCGTATCCGTGCTTGGGCACAAACCCGCTTCTACGGATTTGCGGTTTTGTAGTTTCACTGAGATGAGTGAAAACGGTTCTGCGTGTTCGTGGGCTTGTGCACCAGCATTGAGGGCATTCGTGCGTCCCCCGGCAATGCCGGGCCGCGCTATCGTGCTGCGCATCGAGCCGCCGGTGGCGTCTCACCCTTTCGGCTTCCATCGCTGACGCCTGCGCGCTTTGCTTGCCCTCCAGGGGATCGGCTCGACGCCCATCCCCGCCGCCCATGCTTGGCGCCCCTCCCAATTCGCCGAACAGGCTGCGCCTGATCGGCAGGCAAGACGACATGCGCTATCGAACCTGGTCTGATGCCGACCGCCGTTCACGTAGCCGTCACGCGGGCGCTGCCGCTGGGCAGCGCCCTTTGCTCGCCTATTTTCTCGTCTGGGCCTGGATGGTGGCCAGCTCGCGCTGCGCGCGCTCGATGACTTCACCCATCCCCTTGCTGTCGCCGCCATAGGCCAGCGTCAGCAGGGTGAGCGGATGCACGTCCATGACCTCGCACAGCTCAGCGACCTTGCTCAAGGTCGGGCTTTTCAGGCCACGTTCGAGGGAACTCATGTACGTGCGGCTCGACACGTCAGAGAAAGCTTCCTGGCTGAGGCCGCGAGCTTTTCTGATTGTCTTGAGCGCCGCAGGGAATGAGTTCTTCAATGTCGTCAAATCGTTTCAGGTAAAACGACGATGACACCTGATAGCGCCCTATAGGGCTACAATCTATAGTGTTCATTTTTAGCCTTTTCCGCTTTCTACCAATGGCGATCGTGCCTGTGCTGAAAGCCGCTTCTACTGAAATCATGGCTTCCGTACTTACGCAATCGCTGATTCGTGTATCCACGGATTCGGTGGAATCCGCTTTGGCAATTTGACGCAGAAGCACACTTGTTCTGTCACACTTTGACGCATCGGCACGTTTGCGCAAAACTAATGCTTCGTTGATCGTGATCACTTGCGCGCAGCGACCATGAAACCACTCATTACCGACGATCACCGCGTCCAACTGCTCGATAACGGCGCTGCCGCCGCGCGCGGCGAAAAGCGCGACCCGCTGCCGGTTGTCAAGCTGTTCACCCTGGATGCGCATGCGACCTGGCTCTTGACCGAACTCAGTCCCGACGACGGCGACACCGCTTTCGGTCTCATCGACCTCGGCATAGGTACGCCGGAACTCGGCCATGTGCGGTTGTCCGTCCTGGAAGGCATTCGCGGGCCACAGAACCTGGCCGTTGTACGCGATTTGCATTTCACGCCAAAGCGGCGGCTCTCCGAATACGTTCGGCTGGCCCAGGCTGACGGATCGATCAACGACTGATCGACCCGCGTTGGCCCGTCGCTGGTGGGTCATGCCATTGCAATGCCGCAATATTGTCGGCCAACTTACCGAATGTTGCACGCTGATGCTGGGGGTAACCCTTAACCTCATCAGTTGCAAACCTTGTTGATTCATAGCGGTCGAAGACCGAAGTGGTCTTGCCCGCCGTATCCCCCCATGGCGATTGATTTCCTTCTATCCGAGAGGAGTTTGCGCCATGGCAGATTCGAGCGCTGTTCACTGGCATCCCAGTGCTGCATACCTGTACGTCCTGCATCTGGACGGCCCCGCTCTGGCGTGGGAATACCTGCGGCGCAACCCGGAATACCAGCGCGCCTGGCAGCGCCACCGGCGCCATCCGCAGCACGAGGCGCTGCGCTGGGGCTTGCGCCTGCTGGAAGACCCCGCGCGCGATGCACGCGACGCATACCCCGACTGGTCCCCTGATCCATCCTCGGTAGTCCAGGTCTATCCCGATGCCGATCCCACGGCCGATGCGCTGCTGTTCCAGCTCTGGCGCTTCCCCGGCCGCAAACACCTGGTGCACGACGGCAAGCGCCTGGTGCTGACCACTCAGCTCGTCAATCGCATGCTGCGCATGGCGATACCTCCCGCACTGGAAGACGGCATGGCTTACGTCTATGCCGTCCGTGCCGGTTGCAAGCTCCGCGAGCGCTGGCGCGCAATCGAAGCCGAGCTGGCGTTGCTTGACGCCGCAAAGGTGTACCGCACTGCAATCGTCACAAGCCGACCAGGTTGCACGCCAATGCTCCACATGCGCACCCTGCAGGCGCTCGACGGCACGCTGGCCGGCGCCTCGCAGCGCGGCGTGGCCGAAGTGCTGTTCGGCAACGCCGCCGTTACCGAGCGCTGGCACGACGACGGCGATTTGCGCGCCCAGGTCCGCCGCTTGATCCGGCGCGGGCAGACGCTCATGGACGGCGGATACCACCGCCTACTCTAACGCGGCAAGGCCGAACAGGGACGTTCGCACGGCGGCGCAAAACGTCCCTGCGCAGAACGCCTGACTTTCCCGAGACTGCTTCCATCCGGCGGCGATTGCTTCGTCGGCGATCTTGACCGATGGAGGCACATGCCATGAGACCCGCACCGTTACGGCCGCACCACGTACCCGCAGCCGCACCCACTGCTACCCAGCAGCCCGCTCAATCCGCGCAGCCAGCGCGTTACCTGACCAACGACGAAGCCGCCGCATTCCTCCGGTTATCGCCGCGCACGCTGGAAAAGCAGCGCGTCATCGGCGGCGGGCCGCGCTTCCGAAAGTTTGGCCGGCGCGTGATGTACGCCGTCATCGACCTCGAAACCTGGGCCGATGCGCGCAGCTTTGAGATGACGTCCGACCCCGAATACGCTGAACAACACAGCGCGCACCGTCCCGGCGTGCGGTGATCGGCGATGGGCACCGTCACTGATGGACATCGGGCACGACCCGCAGCGCGAGCAGCTCGAACTATTCCATGCCTTCTCCGGCGAGCTGCCGGCACGCGATGCGCAAGACTTGATGGCCTACCCGTTCTTTTCGCTGGCCAAGAGCAAGCGCACGGTGCCGATCGACTTCCGCACCAGCAGCGTGACCGTGCGGGTCGAGGGCACGGCCGAGCATGGCCTGGCGACGATATGGGATGCCGACATCCTGATTTGGGCTGCCAGCCAGATCGTCGAGGCGCGCGATGCGGGGATTCGCTCGTCGCGGCTGATGGCCGCTACACCCTACGAGATCCTGCGCTTCATCGGCCGCGGCACGTCGCTGCGCGACTACCAGCGCCTCAAGGCTGCGCTGGACCGCTTGCAGTCCACCAGCATCGCCACATCCATTCGCCAACCCAATGCGCGGCGGCTGCATCGCTTCTCATGGATCAACGAATGGAAGGAACGCGCGGACGGCCAAGGCCGGCCGCTGGGCATCGAGCTGATCCTGCCGGACTGGTTCTATGCCGGCGTGTTCGAAGAGAGCCTGGTGCTGACCATCGACGCCAACTACTTCCGCCTGACCGGCGGTATCGAGCGCTGGCTGTACCGCCTGGTACGCAAGCACGGCGGCTGGCAGCGCGAAGGCTGGCGCTTCGATTTCCCGCACCTGCACCGCAAGTCCGGGAGTCTGGCGCGCTTCACCGACTTCGCCTACGACCTGCGTTGCATCGTGGCGCGGCAACCCTTGCCGGGCTACACGCTCGCCATCCTGCGGCCCAAGCATGGGCCGGAGGTGCTGACCTTCCGCGCCGTGCCGTCCACGGCACCGCTGCGGCCCGGTGGCAGCTTCAGTGCCGGTGCAGTGCCTGTGGAAAAGCGGTGAATACGCTCGTGCTATCGGGAGTGGGAATCCTCGTGCTATCAGGCGTAGTGCTGTCGTGCTATCAGGAGTACGAACGCGTCGAAAAGCCTTGCGCGGCAAGGGTTCCAGCGTTTCCTAACTTAGGTTCTAACTTTGAATCTATAAAACTAACGATAAGAAGAGCCCGCGCGCTGTGGATAAGTCGGCGGACAGGAGGCAGCGCATCATGATCATCGCGCTACTCAATCAAAAAGGCGGGGTCGGCAAGACAACCCTCGCCACGCACATCGCCGGTGAGCTGGCGACGCAAGGCAGCTCGGTGATCCTGCTCGATGCCGATCCCCAAGGGTCGGCACTCGATTGGACACAGCGCCGCAGTCAGAGCGGCTTGTCCCGGCTATTCGGTGCTGTCGGTCTGGCAAGGGAAACGCTGCATCAGGAAGCGCCAGAACTCGCCAAGCGCTGCGATCACATCGTGATCGATGGCCCGCCCCGGATCGCCGCCCTCGCGCGCTCCGCGCTGCTCGCAGCGGACCTGGTGCTGATTCCTGTGCAACCCAGTCCTTACGACGTGTGGGCCAGCGCCGAGATGGTGTCGCTGATTCGTGAAGCGCAGGTATTCCGGCCAGCGCTGCGCGCGGCCTTCGTCATCAACCGACGCGTCAGCACCACGGTGATCGGACGCGAGGCACGCGGTGCGCTAGCCGATCAACCGCTACCCTCGCTGTTGTCGGAGGTTCGGCAGCGCATCGTGTTTGCCGACAGCGTGGCCAGAGGCCAACTCGCACGTGAACTCGACGTGGACAGCATTGCTGCACGCGAAATCGCGGCGCTCACCGATGAAGTCTTGAGGATGGTGCGATGAAGAACGGCAAGCGCGTTGCCATTGGTGCGCGTCCGCCCGCCAATCCGCACGCCGATGCCTGGGTGCGCCAGGGCGACGGCGCCGACATCGGGAAAACCGATCTCTATACCGCCCGGCTGACCATCGACGTGACGCCGGCGCTGCGCGCCCGCATCAAGGTCGCGGCCTTCACACGCGGCATCACGGTGGCCGAGATGCTGCGTGCGTTGCTGGAACATGAATTCCCGGAGAAGCAGCCATGAGTACGCTGCCGCAAGCGGCCAGCAACGCGCCGCCCATGCCACGTCCCGTGCTTTCGAGCGTCGCGAACAGCACGCCGCTGACGCGCGTCTCGCTGGCGTTCGTCGAACGTCGGATCAACCTCTACCTGCGCTTCGGCCATCCAGTTCGTGAGCTGCGGCTGGACCGCTGGCGGCGCTGCGCGGTGTTCCTGCCTGCCACCCTATTCTGCCGCGTGCGCTGGGAGTCCAACGACTACGGTACGACGCGCTGGCAGCTCATGGTGCTGCAAACCTGCACGCCACTCGATGCGGCGCAGCGCATCGCCGGCATCCAGCCGGGCGCGCGCCTGCTGCTGCACGCCGAAGGCGAACAGCAAGTGCAGTCAGTCCTGCCGCAGATCGACGCCATCGAAATGCTCGGCATCGATCCGGTGACCGTGTCGCCCGCGTACTGGCGCACGTTGGGCAACCGACTGTCTGCGCGCCTACCGCTGCCGGCTTACACGGTCGAACGGCATGCCGCTTACCTCGCAGGCGAGGTGTTGCGATGAACACCCGTCGCGTTGTAGTCGCGCTATTCACCGGCTTTGGCATCGCTGCGCTTGCCTGGCCGTCGCTGCATACATCAGTGGCGCGCATCGTCTACAACCCCAGCGACAGCGTACCGCCTGGCTGGTATCGCATCGACCCGCCCGACTCGCTGCACGTCGGCAGCATCGTGCTCGCCCGGCTTCCAGCAGACGCCACTGCGCTGGCTGCGCAGCGTGGCTACCTGCCTGAACACATCCCGCTGCTCAAACGCATCGGCGCGATGTCACCGCAGCAGGTGTGCATCGAGAAACACGTCGTTCGCATTGACGGCATGCCTGTGGCTGGCGTCCATACAACAGATGGCCGCGGCCGTCCACTGTCGGCATGGCAGCAATGTCGGCGGCTTCTCGATGGTGAGCTGTTCCTGCTCAGTGCAACCAATCCGGGATCGTTTGACAGCCGGTACTTCGGTCCCGTTGCTGTCTCTGCCGTGATCGGCAGCGCGCAGCCCTTATGGACGTGGTGGACGTGGAACAGGCCATGAACGTGCAGCGCTGCATACCGTTCTTCGTGCAGTCTCACTGCACATCGTTTGCACCACAGCCAGCGGCTGCGGTGCTTCACCCGTGCAGACAATCGCAGCCTGACCGTCTGGGTCGGTCGCGTCAGCGATCGGAAGAGACGGAGGGCAAGATAAAAGGACGCGGCACTTCGGCGCGTCGAAAGCCTTGTCTGCACGTGGGTTGGCGCGGCACGCGCTTCTTGCGATGCTGTGCCGTGTGCGGCGCGAAGGCCGCGCTCGCATTGGTCTATCAACGTGCTTCGCACGCTGGGCTTGGCAGTGCTACGCAGGAGTTCATTCCATGAGCAGTCGTGACGATGACCGTTTCCGCGTGCGCCCCGGCGCACCCAAGAACCGTCAGCAGAAGTTCGTTTCCCAGGTTTTGAAGGAGGTCAGCAAGGCTGGCGGCAAGTCCGTGCGCAAGTCGGGAGCGCGGCCTGGCGCACGCCTTGGGCGGGGGCATGTGGCCGCCCGTTTTACTGGACACACTGTGCGGCCAGGAGCACGGCGCGTCGCCATCAAGACCCGGCTGGTGAATCTCAAGCAAGCCGGATCGCGCTCGACCACCACGCATCTGCGCTACATCGAGCGCGAAGGCGTGGGTCGCGATGGCGAACCGGGCCAAGCCTACGGGCCGACGACGGACAGCGCAGACTTGGCGGTATTCGAGGAGCGTGGCAAGGAAGACCGGCATCAGTTCCGCTTCATCGTCTCGCCGGAGGATGCCGAGCAACTCGACGACCTGCGCACTTACACCCGGAACCTGATGAGCCGCATGGAAGCCGATCTGGGAACGAACCTGGATTGGGTGGCGGTCAACCACTGGAACACCGACAACCCGCACACCCACGTCGTGCTGCGCGGCAAAGACGATACTGGTAAGGACTTGATCATCTCTCGCGACTACATCTCCCAAGGGATGCGCGATAGGGCCTCGGAACTGGCGACCGAATGGCTGGGGCCGCGTACTGAGCTGGAGATCCACCAGAGCCTGCGGCGGGAGGTCGATCAAGAACGCTGGACCAGTTTGGACCGCACGCTGCAACACGAAACGCAAGGTGGACTGATCCACGTCAATCAGTCTGCCGGCGACCCCGGACATAAACAACAACGCGTGCTTCTGATCGGACGCCTGCAACGCCTGCAGCGCATGGGGCTGGCGCACGAGTCGGCACCCGGTGTATGGGCCATCCACGCCGAAGCCGAACAGGTTCTGCGAAAGATGGGCGAGCGTGGCGACATCGTGCGCACGATGCAGCGGGCCATGAGCGGCGTGCCGCGCGACTTGGTGGTGTTCGCGCCGGGCGAGAACGCACGGCACGTGGTCGGCCGGGTGGCCGCCAAGGGCATGGCGGACGAATTGCATGACCGAGGCTATCTCGTGGTCGACGGCACCGACGGCAAGGCGCACTACGTTGCGCTCAATGCAAAGGTTGAGCTGGAGCAGTACCCCGTCGGCTCCGTGGTCGAAGCCCGTGGTTCAGCCGATATACGCGCCGCCGACAAGAACATCGCCGCGCTCGCAGTCGATGGCCTGTATCGCACCGACCACCACCTGACGGTGGCCAAGGTGCAGGCCCAATCCCAGCCTACAGCCGAGCGCGATCCCAAAGAGGTGGTGGATGCCCATGTACGCCGCCTGGAAGCACTGCGCCGAGCAGGCATTGTGGAGCGAGTGGCCGAGGGCGTCTGGCGGGTGCCGACGGACTTTCCTGAACAAGGTCGGCGATACGACGCGCAACGACTGGGTGACGTGGCAGTGGACCTGCGTTCGCATCTGCCCATCGAACGGCAGGTGCGCGTGATCGGCGCGACCTGGCTGGACCAGCAGTTGATCGGCGGCGACAGCGGTATCGCCAACAACGGTTTCGGCGGTGACGTGCGCAAAGCACTACGGCAGCGATCAGACTTTCTGGTTGAACAAGGGCTGGCCGAGCGACGCGGACAGCGCGTGATCCTGGCGCGCAATCTGTTGGGGACGTTGCGTGGACGCGAGATAGATGGCGCAGCCAAAACCATCGCCGCGGAAACCGGCCTTACGCATCGCGCCGTTGCCGACGGCGAGCGCGTGACCGGCACCTATCGCCGCAATGTGCAACTCGCCAGCGGGCGCTTTGCGATGCTCGACGACGGCATGGGTTTCAGCCTGGTGCCGTGGAAGCCAGTGGTGGAACAGCGGCTCGGGCAGCAGGTATCGGCCATCGTGCGCGGGTCATCGGTCACTTGGGAGCTGGGGCGGCAGCGTGGACGATAGGCATAGGGCTATTTCGAAAGTGGTGGCCGCCGTTGCTCGCAACGCATGCAGCTACCTTTTCACCAGGCGACAAGACTTGATGAGGGCGTTGTTCTCATTTTTTAGAGAATTCATGTCACCATCGAAGCACCTACTTAATCACGCCAAAATAGACGAAACCGTGCCTAATCATAGTAAAGTGAGTTTACTGCACGAACAATCCGTGCAATGATTTGCAAGTTGCCCATATTCCGATATTTGATGGAAATCCACGCCATGTCAGATCGCTGGTTGTCGGTCGAAGAAATTGCCGAATACCTCGGCATAAGTAAAGACACCGTTTATGCATGGATCAGCAAACGAAATATGYCGGCACATCGCATTGGCCGACTTTGGAAATTCAAAACCGATGAAATTGATTTGTGGGTTCGTTCTGGTGGTGCAGCAGAGAACGAAAGTCGAGGCAAGGAATGAATGGTTGCCAACGGCTGGATTCGGTCGCCCTATCCAGCGGTCGAAACGAAATGAGGAGAATTAAAATGAAAAAAATTTCTTGTGTTGATCTGTTCTGCGGCGCGGGCGGCTTGACGCATGGCTTTGTTCTGGAGGGACTACATGTTGCTGCCGGCATTGATTTAGACCCTGCATGCCGATTCCCATATGAAGCCAACAATCAAGCGCGATTTGTGGAGCGGGACATCAGCAAAGTCACCACCGCTGAATTGAATGGCCTGTTCGGAGATGCAGACTTAACGATTCTCGCGGGTTGTGCGCCTTGCCAGCCTTTTTCAACTTACGCACAGCGTTATGAGATTGATGGGAAAGATGGTAAGTGGGGACTGCTATATGAGTTTGCTCGCCTTGCAAAGGGCGCACGCCCCAATGTCATCACAATGGAAAATGTTCCGACTGTGGCGAAGCACGAGGTGTTTCATGACTTCGTCGATACGCTGAAACGGCTCGGTTACAACGTTTGGTTTGATGTCGTCGATAGCTCGCAATACGGTGTTCCGCAAACCCGAAGACGCATGGTACTGCTCGCATCGAAGCATGGCGAAATCAAGATGATTGGGCCAACCGTCAAAAAGCCAAAGACTGTAAAACAGGCGATTGGTCGCATGCGTGCATTGAGCGCTGGCGAAGCGGCCCCCAGAGACAAACTGCACGTTTCATCCACGCTGTCGAACAAGAATCTCAAACGCATCAAAGTTTCGAAACCGGGTGGAACATGGCGTGATTGGCCGGCGCATCTAGTGGCCGACTGCCATCGCGCGGAAAGCGGCAAGACTTACCCTGGTGTTTATGGCCGAATGGAATGGGACAAGCCTGCCCCCACCATGACAACTCAGTGCTATGGCTTCGGAAATGGACGATTCGGCCACCCAGAGCAAGATCGGGCAATCTCATTGCGGGAAGCAGCAGTTCTCCAGAGTTTCCCTCGCGACTACTCGTTTGTTCCCAAAGATGGCGAAGTAAGCTGCAAGGCTCTTGGGCGTCTCATCGGCAACGCTGTTCCTGTCGACCTTGGTCGCGCCATCGCACGAAGTATTAATTTGCATCTCGCATCTCTCAAGACTCACACATGATTTGATAAAAAGCAACGCGTACTGCCCGTCAGCTTTTGCAAAAATAATCTAACTAAGAAGGTGGCAGAACGCGTGGAAAATTCGAGTGCCCGAACTAGTCAAATCTATCGCGCTCACCCGGAACCCGGACAGCTGGTCGAAGTTCGTCGGCGTCAATGGATCGTTGCAGATGTAGCCTCTTCAAGGCTAACTTCGATTTCCGAACCACAAAATTTGGTGACGCTTTCATCTATTGATGAGGATGGGCTCGGCGAGGAGCTGGAGGTCGTATGGGAGATTGAGCCAGGCGCACAAATCATCGAACGTGCGGGTCTACCTTCCATCACCGGCCAAGACCACTCCGGCACCCTTGAAGCCTTTTTGGATGCGGTTCGCTGGGGTGCTGCAACGAACGCCGATAGAGGTTTTCTACAGGCACCGTTCCGCAGCGGCGTCAGCATTGAGGATTTCCAGCTCGACCCCTTGGTTCGCGCCATCGACATGGCCCGCGTCAACCTGCTCATTGCCGACGATGTTGGCTTGGGGAAAACCATTGAGGCCGGACTTGTCATCCAGGAGATGTTGCTGCGGCACCGTGCCCGCACCGTACTCATCGTCTGCCCCGCATCGCTTCAGGAAAAATGGCGCGTCGAGATGTTGGAAAAGTTTGGCCTCGAATTCCGCGTGGTCGATACGGCCTACATAAAACAATTGCGTCGAGAGCGTGGCATTCACGCAAACCCATGGACATCCCATCCGCGTCTGATCGCCTCCATGGACTGGGTCAAAAGCGGAGAAGGACTGCGCGCCATGCGCGATGTCCTGCCAGCGCACACCAGTTACCCACGGAAATTTGATCTTCTGGTCGTCGATGAAGCGCACAACATTGCGCCTGCTGCCGGGGCTCACTACGCGCTAGAAAGCCAAAGAACACGATTCATTCGTTTGATCAGCCCGCACTTTCAGCATCGGCTGTTCCTTACAGCGACGCCTCACAACGGCTACACCGAGTCCTTCACCTCGCTGTTGGAACTGTTGGACGACCAGCGCTTCGCCAGAAACATCCTTCCAGATGAAAAACAGTTGAGTCAAGTGATGATCCGCCGACTCAAGAGTGACTTGGTCGATGCTGACGGCAAACCCCTCTATGCCCAGCGGAAGTTACAAGCCTTGCCTGCCGCGTACACGGCGCAAGAGCGGGCAATTCACCAGAGGCTGAACGAATTCTGCGCGAGTCGCGAGCAGGATGCGGAGAAAGTCGGCAATTCGTTCGGCACCTCTTTCGTTAACCAATTGCTCAAGAAGCGGCTATTTTCTTCTCCAGCCGCATTCGCCTCCACCCTTGAAAAGCACCTCGCCAGTCTGGCCAATGGCCGCCAACGCAAAGACAATAATGCGATGGCCGACCGCATTTTGCGAAAAGCCATCCTGCGGGTAGATGAGGACTACGCAAATGACCAAGAAGTCGAAAACGCGCAGTCTGAGGCTGTTGAAGAAATCTCGCGCCGTGCGCCACCACTGACACCAGATCAGCAACAAATGCTGAACGAGTTGCGGCAGTGGGCGCAAACAGCCAAGAATCAAGTCGACGCCAAAGCCAAAGCAATTCTCGACTGGATCACTGTCAATCTCAAAACCGACGGCGAGTGGAATGAGCGCCGGGTGATTTTGTTCACCGAATACCGCACCACCCACCAGTGGATGCACGAGATCCTCGCCAGTCATGGTTTTGGTGGCGAGCGCCTGGCCCTCCTTCACGGCGGACTATCGCAGGAAGATCGCGAACCCATCAAAGCGGCGTTCCAGACTTCACCAAAAAACTCAGCGGTTCGAATCCTGCTCGCTACCGATGCTGCGTCCGAAGGGATCGACTTGCAGAACCACTGCAACTGCCTCATCCATCTGGAGATCCCCTACAACCCCAATGTGATGGAGCAGCGCAACGGCCGTATCGACCGGCATGGACAGCGCCAAAAAGAGGTATTGATCTGGCATCCCGTCGATGGCGGGGAGCAAGAGAAAGTCACGATCGGTGGCCACGGTGACGACATCATCCGCGCGCTGCGCAAACTCGAATCTATGCGGGCGGACATGGGCAGCGTCAACCCGGTCATCGCGCCACAGATGTCAGGGCTGATTGAGGGCACGCTGAAAGACCTCGATACCCGGCTTGCTGAAGCCAAAATAGCCAAGGCCCGCCGCTTTGTACGTGCCGAGCGTGAACTAAAAGAGCGTGTCGCCAAGCTGCATGAAAAGCTAATGGCTACAAAGAACGAGTTTCACCTCACTCCAGGGCACATATTACAGGCGGTAAAGACCGGCCTTGCATTAGCAGGCCGCCCCCAGCTAGCGCCATTCACTCTAGCGGATGCTCCGGCTGGCACCACGTTCAAAATGCCCGCATTGTCTGGCTCATGGGCGCGTTGCCTCGAAGGGTTGCGCCACCCCCATACCCTACAAATTCGGCCAATTACCTTTGATCACGCCGTCGCCACGGGACGAGACGATGTGGTGCTGGTTCACCTGAATCATCGCCTGGTGCAGATGTGCCTGCGTTTGCTACGCGCCGAAGTCTGGGCACAAGACGACGTGAAAAAACTGCATCGCGTCACGGTCCGCTCGGTACCCGATGCGCAAATCGACGGACCTGCCGTGGTCGTCATCTCGCGACTGGTCGTCACTGGCGGCAATCATCATCGCCTCCATGAGGAACTTACCGTGGCCGGAGGCTATCTGGGCGACAAATCCTTCCGTCGTGAAGAAGGCGTCACCAAGGTCCAACAATGGCTGGATCAGGCCAAGCCAGTGACCGCCGGAGATTCACTGTTCGATGCCATCCGTGTGCGTTTCGACCGTGCTCAAAGCGCCATCCTGCAGTCGGTCGATGCCCGGTCAAAAGACCGGCTCAAATTCCTGACCAACACCCTTCAATCCCGCATGCAGCAGGAAGTGGCCGACATTGGCACCGTGCTCGATGAGCTTGAAAAAGCCATTCAAGCCGAACTGAAAAAAGATCAGCAACCGGCGCAGCTCTCACTGTTCTCGGAAGACGAACGAACACAGCTCAGGCGCGACACCGCCGCACTGGAAGCGCGTCTTGCCCGCATTCCAGCCGAGCGTCTGCAGGAGGCCCAAGCCATCGAAACCCGATACGCCAAACTCAACGACCGCACCTTCCCGGTCGCCGTGATCTTTTTGGTGCCTGAATCTGCCGTTCAGGGAGGTGCAGCATGAGTACGACCAGCGTGCATGATGATTGGCTGTCGTTGATCGAGATCTCTGGCCCTTTCCTCGCAGTCCCCGTTCTGAAGGAAGCCTTTCCACAAGGGCTGGAAGAGCTGGACGGAACCAAACGCAAACGTCTGCGCCAAGCCTACGAGGAATGGCGTGAAGCGCTGGAGCTGGACGACGCGCAGTTCGCCGAATTGCACGTGGCTTGGATCGACGAGGTGCTGTCACGTGGTCTTGAGTTCGATGAAGACAGTAAGGGTGATGTCCTCAAGCGCGCCGACTGGTGCGCAGCCAACCTCCAAGCCAGCTTGCCAGAACACGGCGTGACGCTGTCACCTGATCTTGCGGTGATCAATGAGCAACGCGCCAACAGACCGCTGCTGCTGATCCAAACCTATGCGCAGGATGTCGACCTCGATGCAACCCTGAAGCAAGACGGCTGGGCCGCCACACCCGCCGATCGCATGGTCCAGTTGTGCCGTTCGATTGGTTGTCGACTTGGGCTGGTGACCAACGGCGAACGATGGATGCTAGTGGATGCCCCGGTGGGTGCCGTTACCACCTTTGCCAGTTGGTATGCCCGCATCTGGAGCCAAGAACCTATCACCCTGCAGGCCTTCGTTCACCTGCTCGGCATTCGTCGTTTCTTCGTCGACGAATCCGAACAACTGCCCGCACTGTTCGATCGCTCCCTGAAGTTCCAGGACGAAGTCACCGACGCCCTTGGCGAGCAAGTACGCCGTGCCGTCGAAGTATTGATTCAGACTCTCGACAAAGCCGACCAGGATCGCAATCGAGAGCTTCTGCACGACGTCAAAGAACCAGAGCTGTATGAGGCCGCGCTGACGGTAATGATGCGTTTGGTATTCCTGCTCTCCGCCGAGGAGCGCGGCCTGCTCCTGATGGGCGATGAACGCTACGAGGCCAACTACGCGCTCTCCACCTTGCGCATGCAGTTGCGCAAAGAGTCTGAAGAAATCCTTGAGCGCCGATGGGATGCCTGGTCGCGCTTGCTGGCGATCTTTCGCGCAGTGTTTGGCGGCATTGAGCACGAAAACCTGCGCCTGCCGGCTTTGGGTGGCTCTCTGTTCGACCCGGATCGTTTCCCTTTCCTTGAGGGTCGCGCCAAGGGCTCCGACTGGCGTAGCGATGCTGCCAAGCCGCTGCCCATCGACAACCGCACCGTGCTGCTGTTGCTCGAAGCCATCCAGCAGTTCCAAGGGCGGACGCTGTCCTACCGCGCGCTGGATGTCGAACAGATCGGCTACGTTTACGAAGGCTTGCTCGAACGCACCGTCAAACGCACCGATGGGGTGACGCTGGAGCTGGATGCCACCAAGAGCGCCAAGGCGCCTTGGATCAAACTCGCCGAGCTGGATTCGGCGCGCTTGGATGGCGCAACGCGACTGGCCGAGTTACTGCAAGAACGCTCGGGCAGTTCCGCCAGCCGGGTACACAATGATCTGGCCAAACCCGTTGATGACACCTTGGCCGACCGCCTTCTGACCGCTTGCCAAGGCGACACCAAGCTCCGCGACCGCGTCAAACCCTATGCCCATCTGTTACGCACCGATCCGTGGGGCTATCCGCTCGTCTACCCAGCCGGTGCCTTCATCGTCACCACCGGCTCCGACCGGCGCGAGACCGGCACCCACTACACGCCGAAATCACTCACTGAGGCCATCGTCACCGAAACGTTGACGCCGATCGCCTACGTGGGGCCAGCAGAAGCAACCCCGCGTGAGCTGTGGCTGCTCAAATCGCCTGCAGAACTGCTTGACCTCAATATCTGCGACCCGGCCATGGGCTCGGGCGCCTTCCTGGTGCAGGCCTGCCGCTGGTTGGCCGATCGCCTCATCGAGGCTTGGTCACGGGCCGAGGCCACAGGTAAGATGGTGAGCGTGGATGGCGAAGTCCCGGATGCGCCCAACACCAAGGAGCCTCTGCCCCGCGATACCGAGGCCCGAACCGTGATCGCCCGCCGCCTTATCGCCGAGCGCTGCCTATACGGGGTGGATCTGAATCCACTGGCGGTCGAACTCGCCAAGCTGTCGATCTGGCTTATCACGCTGGCCAAGGGGCGTCCGTTCGGCTTCCTTGACCACAACCTGCGTTGCGGCGACAGCCTGCTCGGCATCCGCCGCCTGGACCAGCTCACCGAACTCTCGATGACGCCAACTGGCAAGGGCCAGCAGCGCCTGTTCGGGCAGAACATTGAGCGGGCGGTACACGAGGCGATCGCCTTGCGTCTGAGGCTGCGCGAGATGCCGATTCGTGACATCCGCGACGTCGAGGCCATGGCGCGCTTGGATGCCGATGCACGTCGGACGCTCGAAGTGCCGGAACTCATCGCGGATGCATTCATCTCAGAGGTCTTGGTTTCTGGCGGGAACACGAACTCCCTCGCTAGTGCCATTGATTCGTTGGCGATTCAGGCCGGGCAGACAGTGGACGGACAGCGTGATGCCTTCGACGCCATGGTTCGTCGCACAAACGAAACATTGAGCACCGACCTGTCCCCTGAAAAGTCCAGACGCAGCCCATTCCACTGGCCGCTCGAGTTCCCCGAGGTGTTCGCACGCGAGAATGGTGGGTTCGACGCGCTCGTGGGCAATCCACCGTTCCTTGGGAACCGTCTGTGGAAAAGCTCCATGGGCGAGAAGCTGCAATGGCAGTGTCAGATGGTGCTGGGCTCCCCGCCCGGCAAGATCGATTTATGCGTCGTTTTTCACCGGCGCGCCGCCGACTTGCTGCGCAAAAGTGGCTGTTATGGCCTGCTTGCGACCAGCAATATCGCGGAGGGCAGTGCCATCGAGGCTGGCCTCGGCGTCATCGTCCAGAACGGCAACATCTATTTCGCCAAGAAGGGTATGCCATGGCCAGGTACAGCAGCCGTCGTGGTCGCCGTCGTCTGCTTTATCGCAGGGGAATGGCAGGCCGACTGCGACGCCGATGGTTTCAAATGCGCTCGCATCGGCCCGAGGTTGGAGCCAGAGGCAGCAGACATCTGGGTGCCGCAAGTTTTACCAGATGCCCCGTTTGCATTTGAAGGGGTCAACAACAGCAAGGGCTTGGCCTTCGTTATCACGCCGGACAGTCCGTGGTATGAGCGACTCAGAAACGAACCCGATAGCCTGCTGCGGCCATACATCACCGGCGACGACATCACCAGCTCGGCCTTGAATCGAATCGGCCGTTGGGCATTGGACATCGGCGACCGCAGGCTGAATGAGATCGCTCGACGTTGGCCGGTTGCTCACCGCTTCATCACTGAAGTGGTGCAACCCACTCGCACGGTCGTAGCACTCAAAAGTTACAAGGGGTTGATCGATCGATGGTGGCAATTCTGGAACCACCGAACGGACCTGACGCGCAGACTGCGGCAGCAAGAACGCTTCATTGCTTTTGCAAAGGTCACGAAGTACCCGTTTTGCATGCTGGCGCCATCGGACTGGATTTACACGAACAAGGTTCTGCTAATTGGCTATGAAAGAGCTGATATTTTCGCCGTTTGTCTAAGTTCATTATTCCGAAATTGGCTTTATGCATTCTCGGTGCGCAGCCTAGGCGCTGATACCAACACGCTCACTCTTTCGATTCGAGAGTCCGTATCGACGTTCTCGCTTCCGAATGAAACTGTATCTGAAACAGGTTGCCAGTCGGCAATACGCTTTCAAGAAGTTGCCGTCGCATGGAGTGCGACGCATGGATGCGGATTGACAGATGCTTTAAATGCAGTGAATACGCCAAGCTGCGATGATCCTGTAATTAATGAGCTGCGCCAGCTAATAGCTTCTATCGATACCGAAGTCGTATTGGCCTACGGTTGGGCTGATCTTGGCATCGCCTACGGATTCCATGAATTCAGCGGTGGTTCTGTCAATGATCCTTGGCGTTGGGCGCTCTCGGACGATACAAATAACGAGATATTGCGACGCCTGACCTCGCTAAACAGGGAGCGTTATACCAATGGCCTCGCGGAGGTGGCGCAAGAGGGGCGGAATAGCCGGACGACTGGCGGCCGTAGGGGACGAAGGCCAATACGCCAGCCTGATACTCGAAACGATGGTCTTTTCTAATAGGGACGACACGTCAATGACAGACATCTACAGAATGACGGTCGATCTGAACGTGCTCGACCACCTCGGGATCAACCTATACAGCAACATCGCCGCCGTTCTGACCGAGGCCGTCGCGAATGCCTGGGATGCCGACGCCGAGACCGTCGACATCAAGATTGACCCGGACGGCAATTGGATTGAGATCGTCGATGACGGCATCGGTATGTCGGTCCAGGACATGAACGGCAAGTACCTGCGGGTCGGTTATCGGCGGCGTGATGAAGACGTCGAGCATGGCAAGACCACGGCGAAGGGCCGACCCGTGATGGGCCGCAAAGGGCTTGGCAAGCTCTCACTGTTTTCGATCGCCAACGTCATTGAGGTTGAGTCGGCCAGGGATGGAGCAGCTCATGGCCTTCGCATGACCGTGGCTGGAATCCACGAGTCGGTTCAAAAGAAGGAACCGTTCTATAGCCCCGAGTCCCTGCTTGCTGAACAAATCACCGCCACCAAAGGCACCCGAATCGTCCTGCGCGACATCAAGCGGCAGCGGCTCGGCCGTGGAGCGCTGGCGCTGCGCAAGCGCCTGGCTCGCCGGTTTTCCGTGATCGGTGAGGCACACGGTTTCAAGATCAATCTCGACGGCCAGCCCATTACGTCTTCCGATCGTGGCGACCTACCGATGGTGCAGTTCCTCTGGCAGTTCGGTGATGGCGCGCTCGACCTGACTCCCGCCAGTCAGCTCCTGGAGCAGGAATCGCTGCCGAACCGCTTCGATGCCTGGGACACTGGTTGGATGGTCAGCGGCTGGATCGGCACAGCCAGGTTCCCCAAACAACTGGACAGTGAGGATGCCGGCAATCTGAATGGCATCGTCGTGTTCGCCCGTGGTCGACTGTTCCACGAGAACATCCTCGACAAGCTGAATGACGGGCGGCTCTACACGAAGTACCTGACCGGGCAGATTGAGGCCGATTTCCTTGATGCCGACGACGCGCCAGATATCGCAACCAGCGACCGACAGCGCGTGCAGGAAGATGACCCTCGATACGGGCAACTCATCGCCTTCCTGAAGTCGCGCCTTACGCAGGTCGAGAAGCGCTGGACGGAGTGGCGCAAGAAGCATGAAGTCGAAAAGGCGAAAGAGTCATCACCTGCCCTTGCAGAGTGGCTCGACACGCTCCCCGAGGGATACAAAAAGAGTGCAGAGACGCTGATCGCCAAGCTCAGTGCGCTGCCGCTTGATGAGGAAGAGGACAGGAAGCTCATGTATAGGCACGGCATCCTGGCTTTCGAGCGCATGAAGTTGCGTGGATCGACCGAGGAGTTCGTGACAAGCATCGAGAGTGCCGACAGGCTCCTGGCCGTGCTCGCCGACAGAGACTCACTTGAGGCTTCCCTATATCGGGACATCGTGAAGTCCCGTCTGGATGCGATCCGGGATTTCCAGACCATCATTGATGAGGACGCAAAAGAACGCGTGCTCCAGAAGTACCTGTTCGATCATCTCTGGTTGCTGGACCCGGCATGGGAGCGCGCCACAGGCAGCCCGATCATGGAATCGCGCCTGACGACGGAAGGCGTGTTGATCGAAGACATGACCGAGAAAGAGCGTTTGGGCCGCGTCGACCTCGCCTATCGCACCAATGCAGGCAAGCACGTCATCGTCGAACTCAAGAAGGTCGGTCGCAAGATGGGGTTGCTTGAGCTGGTGGAGCAAGGCCAGACCTACGTCGACAAGCTGAGAAAAATCCTGCGCGAGCAAAGCGATGTCAGCCCCAACATTGAGGTGATCTTCGTCCTTGGTAAAACCGTCGACGAAGAGGCATCGAACCCCGACCGCCTCAAGTCATCAATGACGTCGATCTCGCCGGGCAGCCGCATCGTCCATTACGACACCCTGATTCGGGGTGCTCAAGAGGCGTATTCGGCTTACATCGAAAAGAGCAAGTCCCTCGACAAGCTCGAAAAAATCGTGGACAGGATTTGAGGTAAGCGAGCTATGACCAAGACTCAAAATGCATGGATCGCCATTGATCATGGCCTAGTCACCGATTCGACGCTGGCACCCTATGCGCTACGACTGAAGGGCGAGCGTTCGCTTTACCAAGCCATCGCTGAAGACGATTGGGTATTGATTCAGAACACCGCTGGCCACATCACGCGAGTCGGTCGTGTGCTGCGAGTTCGTTCTGATTTGGAGACCACCACGATCTACTTCGATCGCATGTTGTTGGTCGATCCGACGGTTTCGATTGGTCTGACATCACTCACGCCGCCGTCCTCCGGCAGTGTTGGACGCATTCAATGGGCGGATTTCCTTGAGGCGCTCTCCAAGGCACTGCACAAGACCATCGCCGAAGTGCCGACTATTGAAGATCAGGCTTATATCCGCGAACTGCTGCAACTAGCAGTGATGGACGACTTGCTCGGCCCGGCTGGTGGTCCCCATGAGCGCATTGTCGACATGGGCGTGCGTGATCGCTACTTGGTTGGAAAACTGGCCCCGCGCGAGGCCGCACAGGGTGGGATTGAGGGGCTGGACGGGCCTTTGGCAAATGACGACACCGAAGAGCCCTCAGAGGCCAAGGCTCCCGGGCGGCACGAACCCGGTGCGGAGTTTGGAACGACAACGGGGCGTGTGGAGCCAGAGTCAGATTCGGCTGACGAGATTGATGCCGCCAGCAACCAGTCACTGGTGCCCAGCAGCGTCGGCATGACCTTTTGCGTGGATGGTGACGCCGACCGGATTGAGATTGAGGCCCGCTGGGGTCGGTATGAGCGCAGTGACGAGCACGAAATATTCCGCACCCGCAAGAATAAGGAAACCGGGGTCGAAGTGCAGACCAAAGCCAAGGTCTGGCAGCGCATTCCTTGCGGCGGCAAGATCGTGTTGCCGCTTACCGAAGGGGGCATTCCGCATCAGGCACCTGATCGTGCGTTTCCTGAAGTCCGGGTGCAGGGCTCCATTCGGGCCAAGAACGCCAATGGCGACCGCCTGGTCACGCTATTCCTGGTGAATGCACAGGAAGAGCCAGACACCAACCGCGATACAGCATGGGTGTTCCAGCCCGAACTGATCGTTCGTTCTGAGAAAGATGCTTCCAAGCGCGCCATTTTCCGGCGCAGGCCGGTGCTAGACGCAGACGGCATGGACCCTGAGCGCGAAGCGCTGGAGATGATTTACCGCAACCGTGTCGAATTCGCGGTAGGCCATGGCGTTGCCGTCCACGCCGAAACGGCGGATGACGTAACGCTGGCCACCGAGGTACGCACTACCGTGATGCCGCAGTACGAGGTGCAGGTGACGGAGACGCCCGGGCTTGATCCAAGCGATCGCCCTGCGATGCGCCAGATGGTCAGCAGCGGCCTACTCGACATGCAGCGGCTTGCAACGTTGGAAATCAACCCGCTGGTCGACGCATTGAGCATGCTGACCAAAGACTACGCGGCATGGATTGATGAGCAGCGTGCGCGCGTTGGAGCCGAAGTAACCGGCTACGACACGCAGTCGCAACAAGCGATGGATCGCTGCCAGGAGATCCACGCACGCCTGCAGCAGGGTATCGACACACTGAAAAGCAATGAGAAAGCGCTTGCTGCCTTCCGGTTTGCCAATCAAGCGATGGCCACACAACGTGTGCGCAGCCAATACGCGCTGGCCATGCGCCGGGGCGAAGATGTCACCATCGAAAAGTTCGACGTGCTGAAAAACCGCAGTTGGCGTCCATTCCAGTTGGCGTTTCTGCTGCTCTCAATCCCGTCACTGGCAGACCCAAGCCACCCTGATCGTGTTGAGGCTGTCGAGGCCTACGCCGATCTGCTGTGGTTCCCTACCGGCGGCGGTAAGACCGAGGCCTATTTGGGCGTGGCGGCCTTCACCATGGCCATCCGGCGCATGCAGGGCAATCTTGGCGGGTACGACAGTTCACGCGGTTTAGCCGTGATCATGCGTTACACACTCCGCCTGCTAACGCTGCAGCAATTCCAGCGCGCCACAGCCTTGATCTGTGCGATGGAAGTGTTGCGACGAGAGGCGCTGGACAAAGGCGACAAATCCCTCGGCACAGAACCCTTCACCATCGGCCTTTGGGTTGGCAATAAGGTCACGCCGGGAACGACTGAGGACAGCCACCGCGCCATTGAGGATGTACGCAACCCCGGCAAATACAATGCCGGAGCGGCATCGCCCGCGCAGCTCACCAGTTGCCCGTGGTGCGGTTCGGAAGTGACTCCCGGACGAGACGTTGAGGTCGATAGAGGCTCCGGCCGCACGTTCGTCTACTGTGGCGACAAGAAAAGCCACTGTGACTTTTCCAAGGGCAAGTCCTGCAAGCAGCCGCATCCGGGGATTCCGGTATTGGTTGTAGATGAAGAGATCTACCACCGTCCACCCACCATGATGATTGCGACGGTGGACAAGTTCGCCATGATGGCGTGGCGCGGCCAGGTGCGCACGCTGTTTGGTCGCGTGGGGCGGGAATGCGAGCGCCACGGCTTGCTCTGGCAGGGTGCCGATTGCAACGGCAATCACCAAGCTGGCAAGGGGCTACCGTCGACGAAGGTAAAAACCATCAGCCCGATCCGCCCGCCTGATCTGATCATTCAGGATGAGTTCCACCTGATCAGTGGGCCGTTGGGCACCATGGTGGGTTTGTACGAAACTGCCGTTGATGAGTTGTGTGGATGGACACTTGGTGGCAAAACCGTCAAACCGAAAATCATCGCCTCCACGGCGACGGTGCGCAAAGCCAAAGAACAAGTGAACAACGTCTTCATGCGTCGTGTTTCGGTGTTCCCGCCGCATGGCTTGGACGTGGAAGACAACTTCTTCTCGGTCCAGCGACCAATCGAGGACAAGCCAGGACGGCGCTACCTTGGGGTGTGCTCACCGGGTAGTTCACGGCCTGCGATGCTGATCCGTGTCTACACCGCATTCTTGACGGCAGCACAAGAGCTGTTCGACCACTTTGGTGAGCCTGCTGACCCGTACATGACCATGGTCGGCTACTTCAATTCCCTGCGTGAATTGGGCGGGATGAAGCGATTGGCAGAGGATGACGTGCAAACTCGTTCCTACCGCGTGCAGATGAGCATGGTTGAGCGGCCCGCACTTGCACAACGCAGTATCAGCAACATTCGAGAACTGACATCGCGTGTATCGAGCCAGGACATTCCTAAGTATCTGGATAATCTTGAAGTCAAGTTTAAGTCTGAATTCGACGCTGCAACGGGCAAGTATGTAACCCGCTGGCAAGAGGGTGACACACGTGCGATTGATGTGGTGCTGGCGACCAACATGCTGTCTGTGGGTGTTGACGTGAATAGACTCGGCTTGATGGCAGTGAACGGGCAGCCCAAAGGAACAGCCGAATACATTCAGGCCACCAGTCGTGTTGGGCGTTCCTTCCCAGGCTTGGTCTGCACGGTGTTGACTTGGGCCAGACCACGAGACCTGTCGCATTACGAAACCTTCGAGCATTACCACGCCACGTTCTACAAACACGTCGAGGCGCAATCGGTAACGCCATTCTCACCACGAGCGATGGATCGTGGTTTGACAGGTGCAATGCTTAGCCTGATGCGCCTGGAGAACGATGTCTTCAGCCCGAACGAAGGGGCTGGCCAACTGAGCATGTCCAATCAAGCCGAGATGATTGATGCAATCAAGATATTGGCGACTCGCGCGGGCAATGTTGCTGAAGACAATTCGCGCAAGCAATTGGCTGAGACTGAACTGAAAGAGCGTGCCGACGAGTGGGCGAAAGAAGTCAGCAAAGGTGGCCGCATCTTGGCCTACGAAAAACGCGGCCCTCAGAAAGACAGGACTGTTGCCCTGATCAAGTCCCCCGGTCTGCAAGCGTGGGATAACTGGACCGTGCCGATGTCGATGCGAGAAGTCGAGCCAGGCGTGCGCCTGATTATGAACACGAGCCATATCACGGACGATCACGATTGGAAGCCTCGTCCCGCAACGAAGGATGAGGATTAAACATGATCATCAACAACAAAACTCCAGTCGGAGAAGTACGTCCCAGCCAGTTGCTGTGGACCTATGGGCCAGGTGCATTGATTGACCTGCCGAGCCTGTCCGTGGTGACGCTTGGTATTGATAGATGGGAAAAGGACCGCTGCCAGCCAATTCAAGAGGCTCGGCTGCTCGCCGCCGTTCGGAAGGTTCTGGGGGCGCAGGTCGAGAACCTGCGAATGCCGCCATTCCAGAAGAGTGAACTCGCCGACGTCTGGTCGGCCGAGGCCAACATCGGCGTACCTGTGCGACCGTTTCCGCGCTGGATGCGCTGCGTGAAGTGCGGACTGCTGTCGCCCTTTGATGCCGGGCTGTTTGAGATCAAGGAAAACCGTTTCAGGCCGGAGAGAACCCGCTTTGTTCACAAAGGCTGTCGTGGCTCCAAAGGCGACCAGCCTGCAAAGGACGCGGATGCAGTACCCGCACGTTTCCTGCTGGCTTGCCGTGACGGTCACCTTGATGATTTTCCTTGGCACTACTTCGTCCATGGCGGCAACAGTTCGTGCAAGGGAACGCTGCGCTTCTTCGAGAGCGGTGCCTCACTGCAAACAGAAAATTTGTGGGTGAAATGTGATGCCTGTAGTGCGTCGAGAAGCATGGCCCATGCATTTGGCAAAGCAGGCAAGGAGAATCTACCGGCTTGCCGAGGACGCCATCCACATCTGGATCACTTCGATAACGACTGTGACGAAGAGGCTCGTGCAGTTCTGCTGGGGGCCACGAATAGCTGGTTCCCGATCACGCTGTCTGCGCTCGCGATCCCGCAGACGAAAGACCCTCTGAGCCAGTTAATACAGGATGGCTGGGAGTTCTTCGAAGAACTGGAGTCAGAAGCCGAAGTTTCCGTAACGGCAAAGACCTTGAAGAAGACCGGTGCGCTGCCTGGAATCGACAAGTACCCCGCGTCGGCAATCTGGTCTGCCATTGAGGCGCATCGATCCAGTGGCGGACAAGAAGTCGTAGGGGAAGCGGACATCAAGGGTCCCGAGTGGGATGTGTTGACCGAGGCCAACCCACCTACTGACTATCCCCATTTCATGAGCAAGAAGGTCGGCACGCCACCGAGATTCGGAGGCCATATCAGTCGAGTCTTGCTCCTTGAGCGACTGCGCGAGGTGAACGCATTGCTGGGCTTCACCCGTGTCGAAGCACCCGAAGAATCGGGCGATCCCAATGAGCGACCGCAAATGGCCAACCTCTCGCGCAGCAAACCCGATTGGGTGCCGGCCAACCAGGTCCATGGTGAAGGTATCTTCGTCCAGTTTGACGAGGCCTCTCTCGTTCAGTGGGAGGCCTTGGATGGCGTCAAAAAGATTGATCAAATGCTCCGTGGAGGCCACAGAGGATGGCGCAATTCACGTCATCTCGACCAGGATGAGGGCTACCCCGGCATTCGCTATGCCATGCTCCACACGCTCTCACATCTGCTCATTCGAGAGTTGGCCCTTGAGTGCGGGTATAACGCGGCGAGCATTCGTGAGCGAATCTACGCAGACACTTCTGCCGAGCAATCTCAAGCAGGTATCCTGATCTACACCGCCGCTGCTGACTCTGATGGAACGCTGGGCGGTCTCGTCGATCTTGGCAAGCCAGAAAATCTCGGTCGATTGCTGGAGCAGGCGCTGAACCGCTCGAAGATCTGTTCGTCAGACCCGCTTTGCTCAGAGCATGATCCAGAAAAAGACCGGTCATTGCATGGCGCTGCTTGCCATGCCTGCTCCTTGGTGGCTGAGACTTCATGCGAGCGCGGCAATCGCTACTTGGACCGGTCACTGCTGATACCAACGCTCGAATGCGCTGACGCAGCTTTCTTCAAGGGCTTCTGACATGGAGAAACTCTTGGATGCTATTGCAGCCGTAGTCTTTTTGGTTTCTCCTGATAAGGTCCAAGCGATTGCTGCGCGAGTTCGCCGGACCGAAGCCAATAAAGCCGCTACGGCACTCGCTGGTGTCGTCGGGACACCGGTAGCTTCAGGAGTGATCGATCAACTTATCCAAGCCTGGCGCTCCACCTCGGTCAGTGCTGAAGAACTCGCGTCAATGCTGCTCGCAGCCGTTCATGTTTTTACAAAGGCATCGAACGAACAGTCCACCGAACTCGTCTGGACCGGGCCGACAACACCCTTCGTTGCAGCTCGTCGAACGGAACAGGCGCTTCTGCAAGTGATCAATGTCGCCAATTCAGCATTGTTCATCACGAGTTTCGTCGCTTACGACGTCTCCTCAATTGTGAAAGCATTGAATGCAGCGTGCGAACGAGGCGTGGTTATTTCCATGTTGCTGGAATCTTCCCAGGACCACGGTGGAAGCATCAACATTGATGTGATCGGAAAGATGCGCACGCTTGTCCCAACGGCCCAACTCTATGCCTGGCGCGAAAAGGCCGATGCATTTTCCGACGGTCGAGTACATGCAAAAGTCGCTGTGGCTGACGGTAGCACGTGCTTTATTACCAGTGCGAATCTGACCAGGTACGCGATGGACAAGAACATGGAGGCTGGAGTGCTCATCTCAGGAGGACGCATTCCGAAATTACTATACGAGCACTTACGTTCCCTCGTTGACACGAAAATTGTCGCTCCAGTTTGACAGCGCTGCACTTGAACGGTTTTTTTATACTTTCAGGTAGGCGGCGACCTCCTTAAATGTAACGATTTCTCCATTCTTGTCGATTATCGTTTCATCCGTAGTGGTGGCCTACGGTATCAATCTTATAGCGGGCTTGCGTCATACAAGCAGCATATGACGATTCAACGGCGGCGACAGGCCGTACGTCAAATGGTTACTACGGACGCGGGTTCGACCGTGAAAATGCCACGAGATAGGCTTCACGATTCGTGCCTGCGACAGAAATAATCATCGTTGTACTCCCCTCTTAGCCGACCCTCGCCGGAGCAGGTTTTTCCATACTCGCGGCGCCCCCAAACTCGTGATGTCTAAAGCGGTGCCGCATCGGTGCCGCTTCGAACCTTGACGACAGGCCGATCCTGAGTCGCGAGTAACGCGCTGATGGCACATCGAAATGGGTTGAATCGAATAATCACAAGAGGGGATGCGGCATGGTGCCGACCGGCGTACTGACTGGCCAGATCATGATGGTCTTCGCCACCGTATTGCTGGGGCTATGGAGTGCAACCCAGTGGACGGCGGCTGCACTGGGATACCAGATGCGCCTCGGCGCGCCATGGTTCGACCTGCTGGGCACACCCATCTATCACCCGTGGCGGCTGTTCGAGTGGTGGTATTTCTTCGATGCCTATGCGCCCGACATCTTCCTGCGCGGCGGTGCCATCGCAGCGTGCAGCGGCTTCGCCGGTGCCATGGTGGCCATCACCATGGCGGTGTGGCGCGCCCGGCAATCCAAGCTGGTCACGACCTACGGTTCGGCGCGCTGGGCGCTGCCCGCTGAAATCCGCCGTTCCGGGCTGACCGGCCCTGCCGGCGTTTTCCTGGGCCGCAAAGATGGCGACTACCTACGTCACGAGGGTCCCGAGCATGTGATGGCCTTCGCGCCGACCCGTTCCGGCAAGGGTGTCGGCCTGGTGGTGCCGACGCTACTTTCGTGGCCCGGCTCCGCCGTGATCCACGACATCAAGGGCGAGAACTGGACCTTGACCGCCGGTTGGCGCTCACGCTTCTCGCATTGCCTGCTGTTCAACCCGACCGACGCACGCTCGGCTGCGTACAACCCGCTGCTCGAAGTGCGGCGCGGCATGCACGAAGTACGCGACGTGCAGAACATCGCCGACATCCTGGTCGATCCCGAAGGCGCGCTGGAGCGGCGCAATCATTGGGAGAAAACTTCGCACGCACTGCTGGTCGGCGCGATCCTGCATGTGCTCTATGCCGGCGAAGACAAAACGCTGCGCGGCGTCGCCAATTTTCTGTCCGATCCGGCCTGCCCGTTCGAGGTGACGCTGCACCGGATGATGACGACACGGCACCTGGGCGAAACGACGCACCCGGTTGTCGCATCGGCGGCGCGCGAGGTGCTCAATAAGAGCGACAACGAACGCTCCGGCGTGCTGTCCACCGCGATGAGTTTCTTGGGCCTGTACCGCGATCCCACCGTGGCCGAAGTCACCTCACGCTGCGACTGGCGCATCGCCGACTTGATTGATGCCGACCACCCGGTGTCGCTGTACCTGGTGGTACCGCCCTCGGACATCAGCCGCACCAAGCCGTTGATCCGCCTGATTCTCAATCAGATCGGCCGACGCCTGACCGAATCACTCGATGGCTCGGACGGCATTGCCCGCCGCCACAAGTTGCTGCTGATGCTCGACGAGTTCCCGGCACTGGGTCGGCTCGACTTCTTCGAGTCCGCCCTGGCCTTCATGGCCGGCTACGGCCTGCGTGCCTTTCTGATCGCCCAGTCCTTGAATCAGATCGACAAGGCCTACGGCCAAAACCATTCGATCCTCGACAACTGCCATGTGCGGATCGCGTTCGCCACCAACGACGAACGCACGGCCAAACGTATTTCGGAAGCACTGGGCACGGCAACCGAATTGCGCGCGCAGCGCAACTACGCGGGCCATCGGTTGGCCCCGTGGCTCGGTCACTTGATGGTATCGCGGCAAGAGACGGCACGACCGCTGCTCACGCCCGGCGAGATCATGCAACTGCCACCCGACGACGAAGTGGTGATGGTGTCCGGCCATCCACCGATCAAGGCGCAAAAAATCCGCTACTACCTGGATGCGAATTTCAAGACGCGCATGCAGGCACCGCCGCCATTGCAACTCGGGCACTACGCCGATGCCCCGCCACCGCGGCCGGACGACTGGGCCGGACTGGCGATACCCGCCGCACCGATTCTCGGCTTGGTCCTCGCCGCACACGGCGAGACCATCGACGACGGTGGCCACCAGCAGCAGCCGGAACTGGCCGAAGTCGTGTTCACGCCAGAGCGCGAACACGCAGCGGACGACCTGGGTCTACTTGATGACGACGACTTGCCGTTGCCCACCCAACTCGATCCACGCCTGCAACGAACGGCGCGGCTGGCCGCCCTTGACCCTGATGACGGAATATCCCTATGAGCCGCACACGTCTGAACCTTTTCATCGAGCACGAGCACGCCAAGCGGCTTGACGAGCTGGCGACCATGAAGGGCTTGTCCAAGTCTTCGATTATTGCCGCCGCACTGGCCTCGTTCCTGTCACCCGACTCCGGCGACCAGCGCGAAGCGGCCATCGCCAAGCGGCTGGATCGCTTGTCTCGCCAGCTCGACAAACTGGAGCGGGATCAGAACATCCTGATCGAGACGCTGGCGCTCTACGTGCGCTACTTCCTGACCGTCAGCACCCCAGTGCCGGAAGCGCATCAGGAAGCAGCACGCGCTCAGGGCCGCGCACGCTTCGAGCAGTTTGTCGAACAGCTCGGTCGGCATCTACTGCGCGGGCGCAGCCTGGTCAAGGACGTGGTCGAGGAAATCCAGCCCGACCCTAGCCAGTTCTTCGGTCAGCAGGAGAAGCCCAACGGAACCGCCGCTGCCGATGAAGCGGGAGCGGCACCATGAGCAGCCCGCCGCGCGATCAAGGCTTGTCGGCCTCGCTGGCACTGGATCGCCGCGTGCGCATGCTGCGCACGGCGATGGGGCCGGACATCGCCAAGGCATTGAACGACCCCGACGTGGTGGAAGTCATGCTCAACCCCGACGGTTCGCTGTGGATCGATCGGTTGAGCAGTGGGCGCGAACCGCTGGGTGTCAGCCTCACGCCCGCCGACGGCGAACGCATCATCCGACTGGTCGCCGCCCATGTGCGTGCCGAAGTGCATGCGGGCAAGCCGCTGTTATCCGCCGAACTGCCCGAAACGGGCGAACGCTTCGAAGGCGCGCTGCCGCCCGTGGCGCCGGCGCCGATCTTCGCGCTGCGCAAGCGCGCGATCAACGTGATCCGGCTCGACGCCTACGTGGCCGACGGCATCCTGACCGAGGCGCAAGCGGCCTTCCTGCGGACAGCCGTGCGCGAGCGCCAAAACATCCTGATCGCGGGCGGCACCAGCACCGGCAAGACCACGCTGGCCAATGCCCTACTCGACGAGATCGCGGCCACCGACGACCGCGTGATCGTGCTCGAAGACACGGTGGAGCTGCAATGCACGGCACGCGACCACGTCCCGCTGCGCACCCGTGCCGGTGTCGTGACCATGGCCGAGCTGGTGCGTTCGACCCTGCGCCTGCGGCCGGACCGCATCGTCGTGGGCGAAGTGCGCGGCGCCGAAGCGCTCGACCTGCTCAAGGCGTGGGGCACCGGCCACCCAGGAGGCATCGCGACCGTCCATGCCGGTTCCGCCGCGGGCGCGTTGCTGCGGCTGGAACAACTGATTCTTGAAGTCGCCGTGACCGCACCACGCGCCCTGATCGCCGAGGCCGTGAACGTCATCGTCTACATCGCCGGTCGCGGCCATGCGCGCCGCGTGCAGGAAATCGCCCGCGTCACCGGCTTCGACAGTCACGGCTACCAGCTCAGCACGGAGCTGATGCCTTCCTTCCCCTCACTTTCATCAATTCCCGGAGAACCGTCATGACACCTTCGCACACTTCCGTAAATCCGCTTCTGCACAACGCTCGGCTTCAGGTCGGCATGCAGATCATCGTCATGGCGGCGCTGCTGCTGTGCGTGGTGCTGCCCGCGCATGCGGCGGGTTCAAACATGCCGTGGGAGGCACCGCTGCAATCGGTGCTGGAGTCCATCCAGGGGCCGGTGGCCCGCATCATCGCGGTGATCATCATCATTACCACCGGCCTGACGCTGGCGTTCGGCGACACCAGCGGTGGCTTCCGCAAGCTGGTGCAGATCGTCTTCGGCCTGTCGATCGCGTTCGCTGCGTCCTCGTTCTTCCTGACCTTCTTCAGCTTCGCCGGCGGAGCGGTAATCGCATGAACGCGCTGCCTGCTGACGCACCTGGCTTTGAAGTGCCGCTGCACCGTTCGTTGACCGAACCCATTTTGCTGGGCGGCGCACCACGCACGGTAGCGATTGCCAACGGCACGCTGGCCGCTGCGGTCGGTCTCGGGTTGCAACTCTGGCTCCCCGGTCTTGCGCTGTGGATCGTCGGCCACTCGTTGGCGGTCTGGGGCGCGCGCTTGGACGCGCAGTTCATGGCGGTTTTCGCTCGACACATCAAGCACCGCATGCTGTTGGACGTATGAGGCAAAGACCATGATGCACCTTGCCGAATACCGCAAACGCCCCGCCCTGCTGGCAGACTGGTTGCCCTGGGCTGGACTGGTCGCGCCGGGTGTCGTACTCAACAAGGACGGCTCGTTCCAGCGCACGGCGCGGTTTCGCGGGCCGGACCTGGACAGCGCGACACAGGGCGAACTGATCGCCACGTCGGCGCGATTGAACAACGCGCTGCGTCGGCTGGGGTCGGGCTGGGCGCTGTTCGTGGAAGCCGAACGGCGCGAAGCGGCGGACTACCCGGAGTCGGTGTTTCCCGAGCCACTGTCGTGGCTGGTCGATGAAGAGCGCCGCGCCGTTTTTGAGGAAGCCGATAGCCACTTCGAGAGCACGTACCACCTGACGCTGCTCTATCTGCCGCCCGAGGAATCAACGGCCCGAGCAGCCAAGCTGCTGTACGAGAACACCAAGGTCGAAGGCGTGGATTGGCGCGAACGGCTGGAGGGCTTCGTGTCGGAGACCGAACGCTTCTTCGGTTTGCTCGAAGGCGTGATGCCGGAGATCGCCTGGCTCGACGATGGTCAGACCTTGACTTACCTGCATGCCTGCGTGTCCACGCGCCGCCATTCGGTGGCCGTGCCCGAAGTGCCGATGCACCTTGATGCGCTGCTGACCGACGAACCGCTGACGGGCGGGCTTGCACCGATGCTCGGGAGCCAACACCTGCGCGTGGTGTCAGTGCGTGGTTTTCCGACCTCGACCTGGCCCGGCTTGCTCGACGACCTCAACCGCCTTGGTTTTGCCTACCGCTGGAGCACGCGCTTCCTGTGCCTGGACAAGGCCGAGGCGGAAAAGGAACTGACGCGGCTGCGCCGCCAGTGGTTCGCCAAGCGCAAGAACATCGTCGCGCTGCTGCGCGAAACTATCTTTCAACAAGAAAGCCCGCTGGTGGATTCCGATGCCTCGAACAAGGCAGCGGATGCCGACGCCGCTTTGCAGGAGCTGGGCAGTGACCAGGTGTCATTCGGCTACGTCACCGCAACCGTGACGGTACTCGATACCGATGCGACGGCCGCCGACGAGAAGTTGCGCGCAGTGGAGCGGACTATCCAGGGCCGCGGCTTTGTGACGATCCCCGAAACCTTGAACGCGGTCGATGCCTGGCTGTCGTCGATTCCGGGACACGCCTACGCCAACGTGCGCCAGCCCATAGTCTCAACTTTGAATCTGGCCCACATGATGCCGGTGTCGGCAGTGTGGGCCGGTCAAGAGCGCAATGCGCATCTTGACGGCCCACCGTTGATCGTGACCCGCACCGATGGCGCGACGCCGTTCCGGCTGGTCACGCACATCGGAGACGTGGGCAACACGCTGGTGGTCGGCCCCATCGGCATGGGCAAGTCGGTACTGCTGGCCACTTTGGCCATGCAGTTCCGCCGCTATGCCGGTTCGCGCATCTTCGCGTTTGACATGGGGCGTTCGATTCGCGCCACCGTGCTCGGGCTCGGTGGCGAACACTACGACCTGGGCGCAGATGGTGCTATCGCCTTCCAGCCGCTGGCCCGCATCGATCAGGACAGCTACCGCGCCTGGGCGGCCGAGTGGGTCGAAGGACGTTTGATTCACGAAGGCGTGGCCGTTGGGCCAGACGTGAAGGACGCTGTGTGGTCGGCACTGAACAGTCTCGCCAGCGCGCCGCTCGATCAGCGCACCATGACCGGCTTGTCTGTGCTGCTGCAATCGAACGCGCTGCGGCAAGCCTTGCAACCCTATGTGCTGGGTGGTGCGCACGGCAAGCTGCTCGATGCCGACCATGACCGGCTGGGTTTCGCCGACGTGCAAGCGTTCGAGATGGAAGAACTGATGCACAGCAAGGCGGCTGCGCTGGCCGTGCTGCGCTACCTGTTCGCGCGCTTCGAGGAACGCCTTGACGGCGCCCCAACACTGTTGATCCTGGATGAGGCATGGCTGTTCCTCGATGACCCGGTGTTCGCCGCGCGCATTCGCCAGTGGCTGAAGACGCTGCGCAAGAAGAACGTGTCGGTAATCTTCGCCACGCAATCGCTGGCGGACATCAAAGATTCCAGTATTGCGCCAGCCATCATCGAGAGCTGCGTGAACCGCATTTTCTTGCCCAATCCGCAGGCAACCGAGCCGCAGATTCGCTCAATCTACGAAGGCTTCGGCCTCAATGCGCGGCAGATCGATATCGTGGCAACCGCCCAGCCCAAGCGCGATTACTACTACCAGTCGCGGCTCGGCAACCGGGTCTTCGACCTGGGGCTTGGGCCGGTGGCGCTGGCATTTGCCGGTGCAGCCAAGCCCGAAGACCAACGCGCTATCGACACCGTTTCCGCGTCGGTGCCGCCTGCGGACTTCGCAGCCACCTGGCTGCGCCATCGCGGCCTTGACTGGGCCGCAGACCTGATCCCCTCTTACCCGTCGTCCCCCTTCACACCCCAGGAGAAGCAGCCATGAAGAAAACCTTGCTTGCCATTGCCGCCGCCGTTCTCGTGACTGCCATGCCGACTGCGCAAGCGCAGTGGGTCGTGATCGATCCGACCAATCTCGTGCAGAACATCATGACGGCCGCCCGAGCGTTGGAGCAGATCAACAACCAGATCAAGCAGCTTCAGAACGAGGCGCAGATGCTGATGAACGACGCCAAGAATCTGACCAGTCTGAATTTCAGCGCGCTTAATCAGCTACGTGCAGCGCTGTCTGCGACGAACCAGCTCATTCAACAGGCGCAAGGGCTGGCTTTCAATGTGTCGCAAATGGAAGCCGAGTTCACGCGACTCTATCCCGGTGCCTACTCAGCCTCCACCTCGGGTAGCCAGATGGCAACCGACGCCCGCACGCGCTGGCGCAACTCGTTGGAGGCGCTGCGCACCGCGACCAAAGTGCAGTCACAAGCAGTACAGAACTTTGCATCCGACGAACAGACCTTGACGGACCTCGTGAACCGCAGCCAGTCGGCCGTTGGCGCGCTGCAGGCCACGCAGGCGACGAACCAATTGCTGGCGCTGCAATCCCGCCAAGCCATCCAGGCGCAGCAGCTCCAGATCACGCAGGACCGCGCCGCCGCGCTGGAACAAGCACGGCAGGTAGCAGTCCAAGAGCGGGCGCGCGAAGTGCGTCGGCGCTTTCAGGGCGACGGCACACCCTACACGCCCGCCGCCGTCAACTACTACAACCCATGAGGACTCAACCATGAAAATCATTCTCGCCGTTACCGCCTGCACCCTGCTACTGGCCGCGTGCAGCAAGCCGGCACCCACCGAGTCCGTCGAATCGCTGATGGCCGATCCCGAGCGCCTCAAAGCACTGCGCGCGCAATGCAAGGCCGACCACGACAAGGTCGGCGACGCGCTATGCAAGATGGCGGCCGAGGCCACGCGGCGGCGTTTCATGGGCAGCGGCACACCGTACACGCCTGCCCCACCTTCCGCGCCGAAGGAATAAGCTATGAACGACTTGTCGGTCATCGACCACTTCCTCGATGTCTTCTCGCGCTACATCGACTCGGGTTTCGGGTTGCTGCATGGCGAGGTGGCGTTTCTCACCGCCACGCTGGTGGTGATCGACATGACGCTGGCCGGACTGTTTTGGGCCATGGGCGGCGAAGAGGTAATCGGCAAGCTGCTCAAGAAGACACTGTACGTCGGTGCCTTCGCTTTCATCATCGGCAACTTCAACAATCTGGCAGGCATTCTGTTCCGCTCCTTTGCCGGGCTCGGGCTGGTGGCATCGGGTTCCACGCTGACGCAAGCGCAATTTCTGCGACCGGGTCTACTGGCCAAGGTCGGCGTCGATGCGGCACGGCCCATCATGGCGCAGATCAGCGACATGACCGGCTTTCCGGAAGTGTTCGCGCACCTCGACGTCATCTCGGTGCTGTTCCTCGCCTGGCTGGTGGTGATCGTCAGTTTCTTCGTGTTGGCGGTGCAGCTTTTCGTCACGCTGATCGAATTCAAACTGACCACACTCGCGGGCTTCGTGCTGGTGCCGTTTGCGCTGTGGAACAAGACCTCATTCCTCGCTGAACGGGTGCTTGGCAATGTGGTGTCGTCGGGCATCAAGGTGCTGGTGCTGGCGGTCATTGTGGGCATCGGCACAGGGCTGTTTGCACAGTTTCAGGTGCCGCCCGGTACCGAGCCATCCATCGACCTGGCGCTGACCATCATGCTGGCCTCGCTGGCGATGCTGGGACTGGGGATCTTCGGGCCTGGCATCGCGACCGGGCTGGTGTCGGGCGCACCGCAGCTCGGCGCTGGCGCTGCGGTCGGAACGGCGCTGGGCGTCGCTGGTTTGGCGGTGGCCGGTGGTGCCGCTATCGCAACAGGTGGCGCAGCGGTAGCAGCGGGTGCGCGCATGGTGCCGGGTGCCGCACGCGCGGCCATCGGTGGCGCTGCATCGGCCGGCCGCGCGACCAGCTCAATGGCAAGCGGTGCGAAGTCCGCCTACCAGGCCGGTGCTGCGGCATCGGGTGGTAGCGGTGTTCGCGCTGCTGGCGCGGGTCTCGCCAATGCGGCCAAGAGCGGTGCCGGTGCCGTCGGCCAGCGCGTCGCATCCAGTGCTAAAGCGGTCAAGGACCGCGTAGCGAATTTCGTCGCCGCGGCTGCTGCTGCGCCGACGGCTTCGGCCGGTTCTACCGAATCGGCCGAAGCCAAACCCCCTGCGGCAGAGCCATCTTGGGCCAAACAAWTGCGGCGCAAACAGCAAGCAAGCCGTGCGGTCTCGACGGCGGCACACGCGCTGCGTTCAGGCGACCACGGCGGCAGCGGCGCCAGCCCGAGTCTGCGCGATGAATCCAACTCCTGACTCCAACACCTGACTCGAACCCTTGAGGAGATAAATTCATGCTATTCAAACGACCCCAGGTGCGCTACTCGGAAACGCCCGAACCCGTCACCCCCTACCAAGCTGCCGGGCAGGTCTGGGACCAGCGCATCGGCAGTGCCCGCGTGCAGGCAAAGAACTGGCGACTGATGGCATTCGGCTGCTTGTCGCTGGCACTGCTGATGGCGGGCGGTCTGGTGTGGCGCTCAGCGCAATCCATCGTCACGCCTTATGTGGTGGAAGTGGCCGCCGGCGGCCAGGTGCGCGCGGTTGGCGAAGCGGCCACGCCCTACAAGCCGAACGACGCGCAGATCGCCTACCACCTGGCGCGCTTTCTCACCAACGTGCGCTCGCTGTCGATCGATCCGATCATCGTGCGCCAAAACTGGCTGGAAGCCTACGACTACACGACGGACAAGGGTGCGGCCACGCTGAACGACTATGCACGCACCAACGATCCGTTCGCGCGCATCGGCCAGATCTCGACGGCCGTGGAAATCACCAGTGTGGTTCGCGCCAGCGAATCCTCGTTCCAGGTGCGCTGGATTGAGCGCAACTACACGAACGGTTCGCCCTCGGGCACCGAGCGCTGGACCGCCGTGCTGTCCGTGGTGTTGCAGCCGCCGCGCACCGAAGAGCGATTGCGAAAAAACCCGCTGGGAATCTATATCAACGGCCTGTCCTGGAGCCGTGAACTCGACGCGACCGAAGGAGTAAAGAAACCATGAAAACCAAAATCCGCATTTACGCTTTACCGTTGATCCTGAGTGTCGCCGTGGCATCCGTCACCGGCTGCGCCACGCATGGCAAGCCACCGCCGGACATCACGCTGGATGAATCTGTCGCCGCGCACGCGTTGGCCGAACCGCCCAAACCCATCGAGGTAGTCGAAGTGCCGAAACTGCTGCCGCTGCCCGAGCAGTTGAAGTCCTTGCGGAACGTACCCGAAGACAAAACGGTGGCTGAATCACCCGACGAGAAAACGCGCGTGGCGCGCGCCAATGCCGAAGCGCGCGTGGCACCAAGCCGCGAGGGTTACATCAACGCCATCCAGGTCTGGCCTTATGCGGACGGCGCGCTGTATCAGGTCTACACGAGTCCGGGCCGCGTCACTGTCATCGCCTTGCAGCAGGGCGAAGAACTGGTGACAGTCTCGGCCGGTGACACCGTGCGCTGGATCGTCGGCGACACGGCCAGCGGCGCGGGCGCCAGCCTGCGTGTGAACATCCTTGTGAAACCCACACGCGTGGGTTTGAAGACGAACCTGGTCATCACTACCAATCGCCGCACGTACCTGCTCGAACTGTCTTCGACGCCGCAGGCGTGGATGGCGTCCGCATCGTGGGATTACCCGAAGGACCGCTTACTGGCCTTGCAGAAGCAGGCACAGCAAGGCCAGGCGGCAGCGCCGGTGGACTCGGGCTTGTCGCTGGATCAGATCAAGTTCCGCTACGCGATTTCCGGCGACAGCCCACCGTGGAAGCCGCTGCGCGCCTTCGACGACGGCGAGCGGGTCTACATCCAGTTCCCCGCTGGCATCGCGCAGGGCGAGTTGCCGCCGCTGTTCGTGATCGGGTCGCAGGGCGATGGCCAGCTCGTGAACTACCGCTTCCGTTCGCCGTACTACGTGGTGGATCGGTTGTTCGGTGCGGCCGAGTTGCGGCTGGGTGCGGACAAGGCTGCCGTGGTTCGCATCGAGCGCACCGATGGCGTGAGCACGGCACGGAGGCATTGAGCATGAGCACGCCCGACACACCACCACCAACTGGGCCGAATAAGGCCGACCCGGACACCATGGCTCTGCGCGCTTCGCCGCGCCCGGTAACGCGGCTGAACCGGCGCATGCTGGCCGTCCTTGCGGGAACATTGGGTGCGGTCGTGTTGGGTGGCACGCTGTGGTCGCTGCAATCGCACAAGCGCGAGCGCAACGCTGCCGCCGAGCTGTACAACGTGGATCGCGTCTCTCGTGCCGAGAGTCTCGACCAGTTGCCCAAGGACTATTCCAAGGTGCCGGTGGCTGCCAAGCCGGTACCCGCCTTGGGCGAGCCATTGCCGGGCGACTTGGGTCCAGCCATACTTGCGCAGCGCAATGCGGGAGCGCCCGCGCAGACTGGGCACATTGCGCAGCCAGGTGATGCCGAGGAGGCAGCGCGTTCGGGGGTTTTCTTTCGCAGCGGTGCGGCAAAGGCAGCACCGTCGCCCACTGCGAGTACGGCCATGTCCGAGCCGGTATCGGGCAACCAGCCATTCAATCCGATGGCCCCTGCGGTCGCATCGGCGCAGCCGACCGACCCGACGGCAGTGCAAAACCGGCAGGATCAGAAGCAGGCGTTTGTCGCCAATGGCGGCGACACCGCGACCCGCAATCCGGCCAGCTTGCAACTGCCAGCCTCGCCCTACCAGGTGATGGCGGGCACCATCATTCCGGCAGCGCTGGTAACGGGCATCAACTCCGACTTGCCCGGACAGGTCATCGCCAACGTCACCGAGGCGGTCTACGACACGGCCACCGGTCGCTTCCTGCTGATTCCGCAGGGCTCGCGCCTGATCGGCCGCTACGACAGCCAGGTGTCGTTCGGCCAGCGGCGCGTGTTACTCGTGTGGACGCGGTTGATCCTGCCCGACACATCATCCATTTCGCTCGACCGCCTGCCTGGCATTGATCCGGCAGGTTATGCCGGACTGGAAGATGGCGTCGATTGGCATTGGGATCGCATTCTCGCCGGTGCTGCGTTGTCCACGCTGCTCGGCGTCGGTGCCGAACTGGCTGCGCCTGATCGTGGCGGCAGCGACGGCAAGGTCATCATCGCCACGCGCCAGAGCGCGCAGGACACAGTGAACCAGGTCGGTCAGGAAATCACAAAACGCAACGTGAGCATCCAGCCGACGCTCACTATCCGCCCCGGCTTCCCGATGCGGGTCATGGTGAACAAGGATCTGATCCTGCGGCCGTACCAGCCGCTGTTTTTCCAGAGGGGATCATCGCAATGAGTGTGTCCACCGGCAAGCTGCGGCTGGGGCCGCTGCCCAAGATCGCGACCGTCAAAGTCACCATCGCGCTCACCACCGCGTTGAAGGTCGATTTGGAACGCTACGCCGCGCTGCATGCGCAGACCTACGGCGAGCCGATCGATGCCGCCACGCTGATCCCGCACATGCTCGAAGCGTTCATGGCGCGGGATCGAGGGTTCAAGCGAGCAGCGCGACCGCGTACCGCCGTTGCGCAGAGACATGAAAAAGCCGCCCCTGGTTGAACGCGAGGCGTTCAGACCTCTTCTTGCTCTTCATACGCTTATCGCTGCTATGACGACTGGGCCTTCGACGCTGACTCCTTGGGGCTGGCGTCGATCAGGATGACGTCCTTGCAGGCGGTGAGCTTCAGACGTTTCAGGATGTCCATGACCCGCTGGAGTTCAGAGTCCGAGAAGTGCATGATTACCTTGATTGAGGTCTTCGCGTCGCTGGCCTTCTCGTAGATCTTCACCTGGTGCTGCAGGTTCTTTTCCAATGCCGTGTTCTTGGCGAGCTTGAATTCCACAAGATTCGAGTTCTTCTTGCCCTTCGAAACTTTGAAATCAACCGGCCCACGACCGTTGTTGACCTCGGCATTCAGATCATGGTCGTTGTCGAACCACGTGAGCCTGAACATCACATGCAGGTCAACCTCGCGCTGCACGGGCTTTCCGTTGATGTAGAACAGCCGCTGGCCGCCCTGGTCCTCGATGACATGCTTCAGGTACATCACGCGCTTCATGCTCTGCTCGTATGACGAGTCATAGCTGTAGAACTCTGTGCCCGCCAAATGCTCGCGGACCAATGCCCTGATGTTCTCGACGAACTGAAGCTGCGTCTCCCGCACCTTGGCGTCGGCTGACCGATGCGCCTCGGGGCCGTGCTCTTCCTTCCAACGGATGTAGTAGTCCAGCAGCTCTTGAAACTGCTCTATGGTCCTCAGCGCCGCGGCTCTCTTTTCCTTCTCTTTGGTCCGCTTGTCAATCTGCTTGTAAAAGTGGTCGTTGACCTGGGTTCGAAGCCCCTCATCGGGCAACGACACGCAGATGTCGTGGAACTTGTCCAGCAGGTCGGTTTGGTTGATCCACGCCTCGTCGCGCGTCAGTATCTCCTTCGGTGTCAGGATCACGTAGTCGCCGTTCGCAACGGGCAACTCGAAGTAGCCGGCCTGCCAGCGCTGGGTGTCGTAGGCAAACTGCACGCGCTCGATACGACAGCGCGTTCGCTGTTGCGGCTCAAGGTGCTTAAGGGCAAAGGCCTGCGTGTACTCCAGCAAGAAGCCCTTGATCAGGTTCGTCGTGAAGTCGCTGAGGTGATCACGGCCAACGCCGCCACTCAGCAGACCAAGCTTCTCTAAGTGGCTGCCGTTCGAGATGGTCTCGTTGCCGAAATCCTTGAACACCGATGTCAAGTTGCGCGCGAGGGTACGGGCGAAGTCGGGCCCGAGGCCCGTGCCGACATTGCCGGTCTTGCTGAAACCCAGCCAGTTTTGCTTGACCTCTTTGAAGAGAAGCCACTGCATGATTGAGCCTTCAGTCAGCTCGCCAGCAACAGCGCGGTCACGCAGGAAGCAGAGGTAGGTGATGATCTCGTCGTGCAGACCCTTGTAGACCGCGTTCTCGCTGTCGTACAGCAGAAACGGGTCCACGAACAACGGCAGGTCATTGACGAGCGCGACGTTGAAGGCGCCGTACTCCTCAAGGACCTCGGGCTCCAAGCCAAAGAAATCCGAGAAATAGATCTTCGGTCCCGCGTCTCCCTGCGTCATGAGCCCCCCCAGAGTGCCTGTTATGTAACAGCATCATACGGACCCTCCTCGGCGTCTACCGCCGTGGGGGCCCGCTGTCGGCGCAACTTTCGACTGGCGGCTCTGGCCGATCGCTCGGCCATTTGCTGCCTGATGGCGCAGAGAAGCGAAAGAGCCGTCCCGGTTAAGGACGGCTCTTAAATTGGTGCCCGAGGCCGGAATCGAACCGGCACGACTTGTTAAAGGTCGAGGGATTTTCTTACCACTTCGGCTTTCGCCGCCAGCGTGAACGCTGTTCGTGGTCTGGAGCACGCCTTCACCATAGTCTTTCGACTTTAGGTGCCCGCCGTCTGCTCTCTACACCTTCCCTCGAATCTTTCGATCCGGGGCTTGTCTCGGTGTTGGCTCGGATGCTTGCAGCATCCAGGGCGTTCGCCGAATTTGACGGGCTTCACCTCCGGGGTTTCCCCTGGAGGGCTCAAATTGCTTCAAGTCCCTTGTGTCTACCAATTTCACCACTCGGGCTAGCTTGGCTCGTTGCCGAACCAATGTTTCGCCTAACTACGCCAGGCTTGCTTCAAATGTACCGCTGTCCCGGCTCCTACATGACACCTAGCAGCCGGAGAGCCGTTGGCGCCACTTGCACGAAAGCCCGGGAAACCCGCGCCGTTTCTAGCTCTGCGCCCATATCGCCGATGGGAAAAAGACTTGACAAAGGAGTTTTTAAGTCCGCTGTGTCTACCTATTTCACCACTCAGGCCGAAACGTATCGTCGCAGTTCTGTATTGTCAAACAAAAAAGCCCCGTGACGGGGCTCAATGTTGATGACTGGATGGAGGCGCGGGCCGGAGTCGAACCGACCTACTCGGATTTGCAATCCGGTACATAACCGCTTTGTTACCGCGCCGTGTTTCTATCTGATTCACTCAATCGCCAAAGCCCGGAAGCTTTACCGACTATCGATTACCGAATGTCCCAAAGAAAAAGGACAGCATTTTTAAAGTGCTGCCCTTTTGAATTGGAGCGGGAGAAGAGTCTCGAACTCTCGACCTCAACCTTGGCAAGGTTGCGCTCTACCAACTGAGCTACTCCCGCGATAACAGCCTCAAATTATAGCGTAACTTTTCAGGCTTTTCAATAAATCGAAAAAAGTTTGCTTCTGTTTTGCTTCAATGCTTCACTGTGCCTGCAACTTCGGCAGGTGTAGCGACAGCAGCCGCAGCGGCAACAGCGACTTCTTCATCACTCAGCGGAATGGGCTGACGCTCCAGTGCAACCTGCAGCACCTGGTCTATCCACTTCACGGGCACGATGTTCAGGCCGCTTTTTACATTGTCCGGAATTTCCTGCAGATCCTTGGCATTTTCCTCCGGGATCAATACCGTCTTGATGCCACCGCGCAAGGCGGCAAGCAACTTTTCTTTCAGGCCGCCAATGGCGGTCACCTCACCACGCAAAGTGATCTCACCCGTCATCGCGACATCGCCGCGCACCGGAATACCTGTGAGGGCCGACACAAAGGCGGTTGTCATGGCAGCTCCGGCACTCGGCCCGTCCTTGGGCGTCGCACCGTCCGGCACGTGAATATGGATGTCCCGCTTCTCAAACATCTCATCTTTGATACCCAGCACCCTGGAGCGGCTGCGAACCACCGTACGCGCGGCCTCCACCGATTCCTTCATCACGTCGCCCAACAAGCCAGTACGCGTGATCACGCCTTTGCCGGGCATGAGGGCCGCCTCAATCGTCAGCAAATCGCCACCGACTTCCGTCCAGGCCAGGCCAACCACCTGGCCGACCTGATTCTGCTGTTCGGCACGGCCATAGTCGAATTTGCGCACGCCCAGGAAGTCGTTCAGGTTATCCGGTCCGACCACTACTTTGGCCACCATTTTCTTGAGCTGAATGCCCTTGACCACCTTGCGGCAGATTTTGGAGAGCTCCCGCTCCAGCGAACGCACACCGGCCTCCCGCGTGTAGTAACGCACGATGTCGCGTATGGCCTGCTCCTGCACTTCCAGCTCGCCTTCCTTGACGCCATTGTTCTTGAGCTGCTTGGGCAGCAGATAGCGCATTGCAATGCTGGTTTTCTCGTCTTCCGTGTAGCCCGCAAGCCGGATCACTTCCATGCGGTCCAGCAGGGCCGGAGGAATATTCATCGAGTTCGACGTTGCCACAAACATCACGTCGCTCAGGTCGAAATCGACCTCGACGTAATGATCACCGAAAGTGTGGTTTTGTTCGGGATCGAGCACCTCCAGCAAGGCGCTCGACGGATCACCGCGAAAGTCGGTGCCCAGCTTGTCGATCTCATCCAGCAGAAACAGGGGATTGCGGGTACCCGCCTTGGTCAGGCTTTGCAGCACCTTGCCGGGCAAGGCGCCAATATAGGTACGGCGGTGGCCACGAATCTCCGCCTCATCACGCATGCCGCCCAGAGCCATGCGTACGTATTTGCGCCCCGTCGCTTTGGCGATCGACTGGCCCAGAGAAGTCTTGCCCACGCCAGGAGGGCCCACCAGGCAAAGAATCGGGGCCTTGAGCTTGTCAACCCGCTGCTGCACCGCGAGGTATTCCACAATGCGGTCCTTGACTTTTTCAAGGCCATAGTGGTCTTCATTGAGCACATTCTCGGCGTTGACCAGATCGTGTTTGATCTTGGTCTTTTTGCTCCACGGCAAGCCGGTCAGTACATCGATGTAGGTGCGCACCACCGTCGCTTCAGCCGACATGGGAGACATCAGCTTGAGTTTTTTGAGTTCGCTTTCGGCTTTTTTGCGCGCATCCTGCGGCATCTTGGCCGACTTGATCTTCTTCTCGATCTCTTCGATGTCCGCGCCCTCTTCACCCTCACCCAGTTCTTTCTGGATGGCTTTCACCTGCTCATTGAGGTAAAAATCCCGCTGGTTCTTTTCCATCTGGCGCTTGACACGGCCACGGATTTTTTTGTCCACATTGAGGATGTCCACCTCGCGCTCAAGCTGCTCGTAAAGGTTTTCGAGCCGGGACTTGACGTTGTCGAGATCCAGAATGACCTGCTTGGCATCGAGTTTGAGCGGCAGGTGAGCGGCGATCGTATCGGCCAGCCGACCCGCATCGTCGATGCTGGAAATCGAGGTGAGGATTTCCGGCGGAATTTTCTTGTTGAGTTTGACGTAATGATCAAACTGCTGCATCACGGCGCGGCGCAAGGCTTCAATCTCGCTGCCCTTGTCGCCTACCACCACCACGGTGGGCTCAACAGGGGTGATATTGGCCGTGAAGTGCTGTTCGCCTTCCTCGATCTTATTGACCTTGGCGCGCTGCTGCCCCTCTACCAGGACCTTGACAGTGCCATCTGGCAGCTTGAGCAACTGCAGGATCGTGGCCACACAGCCCACCTCGAACATGTCCTCAACCGAGGGCTCATCCTTGGCTGCGGCCTTTTGGGCCACCAGCATGATGCGGCGTTCAGCTTCCATGGCCGATTCAAGCGCCTTGATGCTCTTGGGCCGACCCACAAACAGCGGAATGACCATGTGGGGAAAGACCACCACGTCCCGCAGAGGCAGAAGTGGCAAATCGATGGGTGTGGAAGGCAATGAAGTTTGTCCGGACATATAAAACCTTAAACGTAAGCCGTGGCGACCAGTTTCATGGCCAGGAGTAGCGTAGTCAACCCAGAAGTGGGGCGCAAGAATTGCTTTTCAAGCCTTGCACCCGCCCCTTTCCGGATCAGGCTTTCTTGGCAGTTTCGCGGTACACGAGCAAGGGTGCCTTGTTTTCCTCGATTGTGGACTCGTCCACCACAACCTTGTCGACATTGCTGGCATTGGGCAAGTCAAACATCGTGTCAATCAGTGACTGTTCAAGGATGGAGCGCAGGCCCCGTGCGCCCGTCTTGCGGGCCAGGGCCTTGCGGGCGATGGCCTTGAGCGCGGAAGGCCGGATTTCCAGGTCCACCCCTTCCATGGAAAGCAGCTTGCTGAACTGCTTGACCACCGCATTTTTCGGTTCGGTCAGGATCTGCACGAGGGCATCTTCAGTGAGTTCCGCCAGAGTCGCCACGACCGGCATGCGGCCCACCAGTTCGGGAATCAGGCCGAACTTGATCAGGTCTTCCGGCTCGACCTCCTTGAACGACTCCGTCAGCGAACGGGCCTTTTTGCTTTTCACGGAGGCGCCAAAGCCAATGCCCGAGGCTTCGGTGCGGTTTTCGATGACCTTTTCCAGGCCGGAGAACGCACCCCCACAGATAAACAGGATATTGGTCGTGTCGACCTGCAGGAAGTCCTGGTTGGGATGCTTGCGCCCGCCCTGTGGTGGCACCGATGCCATGGTGCCTTCAATCAGCTTGAGCAAAGCCTGTTGCACCCCCTCGCCCGACACGTCACGGGTAATGGAAGGGTTGTCGGATTTGCGCGATATCTTGTCGATTTCGTCGATGTAGACGATGCCCTGCTGGGCGCGCTCAACCTCGTAATTGCAGCTCTGCAGCAATTTCTGGATGATGTTTTCAACGTCTTCACCGACATAGCCCGCTTCCGTCAGCGTGGTGGCATCGGCCATGACGAAAGGAACGTTGAGCGTACGTGCCAGCGTTTGGGCCAGCAGGGTCTTGCCTGAACCTGTGGGCCCGATCAGCAAAATATTGCTCTTGGTCAGCTCCACATCGTCTTTTTTGGCCTTGTCCTTGTGGCGCAGGCGTTTGTAGTGGTTGTAGACAGCCACAGCCAGCGTACGCTTGGCGGGCTCCTGGCCAATCACATAGCCGTCCAGTGTCGCCTTGATTTCTGCCGGTGTCGGCAAATCGCTGCGCGTCTCGTGGACATCTTCGCCGGCAGGCAATTCGTCACGGATGATCTCGTTGCAAAGATCGATGCACTCGTCACAGATAAAGACCGAGGGACCAGCGATCAGTTTCTTAACTTCGTGCTGACTCTTGCCGCAGAAAGAGCAGTAAAGAGTCTTTTCGCCGGAGGAGCCTTTTTTCTCGGCCATTGGTGGGTTGCCTTTAAGGATGGCTAGAGGAGCTAGAGGAGTTGGAGGAAGTGTTACCTAATGATAACCAATAAAAAACGGCGTTTTCAGTTACAGAAAACGCCGTTGCTGCAGGGCAGCCTGAAGCTTTCCGGATTCAGGGGCGCTTGGAGATCACCTGGTCAACCAGGCCGTACGCCTTGGCGTCTTCCGCAAACAGGAAATAGTCGCGCTCGGTGTCGCGTTCAATTTTCTCGATCGGCTGGCCGGTGTTGTCCGCCAGGATGCGATTGAGCTGGTCGCGCGTTTTCAGAATGTCACGGGCGTGGATTTCAATGTCGGTCGCCTGGCCCTGCGCACCGCCCGAGGGCTGGTGAATCATCACACGCGAATTGGGCAGCGAAAAGCGCTTGCCCTTGGCACCCGCCGACAGGAGAAATGCCCCCATGCTGGCGGCCATGCCCACGCAGAGCGTCGAGACATCCGGCTTGATGAACTGCATGGTGTCGTAAATGGCCATGCCCGCCGTCACCGAACCACCCGGGGAGTTGATGTAGAAGGAAATGTCCTTGTCAGGATTTTCGCTTTCTAGGAACAGCAGCTGCGCCACCACAAGGTTGGCGGTCTGGTCATTGACCGGACCAACCAGGAAAATGACGCGCTCCTTGAGCAGGCGGGAGTAAATATCGTACGAACGCTCGCCACGCCCGGACTGCTCAATCACCATGGGCACCATGCCCAGGCCTTGCACATCCTGCGCGCCGGCTTGCGGGCCACCATAGGCGCCGCCATAAATGCTGTTTGGGACCATCATGTTTTCTCCAGAGATGTTTGTACTGTACCTAAAATAAATTGGGGCCTGTGCCCCCAACTTCAAGTCAGGCACAAGCCCCAACGTCAGGAGAAATTTCGCCTTATCAGTTCTGACCCATCAGGTCGTCGAACGAGATGGCTTTTTCATTGACCTTGGCTTTCCCAAGGACAAACTCCGTCACGTTGTTTTCAATGACAACGGCTTCCACTTCAGCCATGCGGCGGTTGTCGCCAAGGTACCAGCGCACCACATCCTGGGGTTTTTCATAGCTGGCAGCCAACTCTTCAATGTGGGCCTTGAGTTGCTCGGGTTTGGCCTGCAGGCTGTTGGCGCGAACCAGTTCGGCCACCACCAGGCCCAGGCGCACGCGTTTTTCAGCTTGGGGGCGGAAGACGTCGTCAGGAATTGGCGCCTTGTCGGCATCCTTGATGCCGCGCTGCTTCAGGTCGGCGCGCGCGCCTTCGATCATGCGGTCGACTTCGGCCTGCACGCTGGATTTTGGCAGTTCGAGTTCGGCATTGGCCACCAGTGCGTCCATCACGGCGTTTTTGTTGCGGGCCAGCAAGCGGAACTTGACTTCACGCTCGAGGTTTTTCTTGATGTCGGCGCGCAGGGCTTCCACAGTCCCATCCGCGATGCCCAGCGACTTGGCCAGCGCCTCGTTGACTTCGGGCAGATGAGCTGCTTCGATTTTCTTGACTGTCACCAGAAAGTCAGCCTGCTTGCCGGCAACGTCCTTGCCGTGGTAGTCAGCCGGGAAGTTCAGCGGGAAAGTCTTGCTCTCGCCGCTTTTCATGCCGCGCACGGCATCTTCAAACTCCTTGAGCATCTGGCCTTCACCGACCAGAAACTGGAAATCTTCGGCCTTGCCGCCGGCAAAGGTTTCGCCGTCGATCTTGCCTTCAAAGTCGATGGTGGCGCGGTCGCCATCCTGGGCAGGCGCATCGGCTGCGCGCTGGGCAAACGTGCGGCGCTGCTTGCGCAGGATATCCACGGTCTTGTCGATAGCCGCATCGCTCACTTCAGCGCTGACCTTTTCGACTTCCGCCTGGGTCAGGTCGGCAATCTTGACGTCGGGATAGACCTCGAATACGGCGTCAAATACCAGTTCGCCTTCGGGGGCGCCCTCTTTTTCGCTGATGCGCGGCTGGCCCGCAACACGCAGCTTGGCTTCGTTGGCGGCCACGGCAAACGCTTCGCCCACCTTGTCGTTCATGACTTCGTAATGCACCGAGTAGCCGTAGCGCTGGGCCACCACATTCATGGGCACCTTGCCGGGACGGAAACCGTCCATCTTCACCGTACGGGCCAGGCGCTTGAGGCGCGTATCGACTTCCGACTGGATGGTATTGAGGGGCAGCGTCAGCGTCATTTTGCGCTCGAGCTTTTCAAGGGTTTCAACAGTCACGGCCATGATGGTTTCCTAAAATCAAAAAATATTCAAAACAGGGCTTGCACCTGACATGCTGCGGCAATACCGCAATGCCTGAAGGCCCGGAAGCAGCACTTAACCTGCTTCCCGTAAACCCTCAAGGATGGTGCGCGGGGGGGGACTCGAACCCCCACACTGTTGCCAGCGTCAGGACCTAAACCTGGTGCGTCTACCAATTTCGCCACCCGCGCGCCTGAAATAAAAACGGGAATCCGAAAAACCTCCGAATCCCCGCTTGAAATCGGTCAACTCTCTATTTTAGCCGTTATCGCAGCCCGATTTCACGGGCATCGACCCGCCGGTGCCATTCAGGAGACTGCCAGGGGGTTCTCCGGCTCGCGCTTGACGCGAAACCACGCCGCATACATGGCCGGCAACGCCAGCAATGTCAGCACCGTCGCCACCACCAGTCCCCCCATGATGGCCACGGCCATGGGACCCCAGAACACGCTGCGCGACAGCGGAATCATGGCCAGCACCGCAGCTGCGGCCGTCAGCACGATAGGCCGCAACCGGCGCACGGCTGACTCGACAATCGCATCCCAGGCGGGTACGCCCCGGGCACGATCCTGCTCGATCTGATCGATGAGAATCACGGAATTGYGCTGGATCATGCCCATGAGCGCGATCACGCCGAGCAAAGCGACAAAACCGAACGGCCGTCCCAATAAAATCAGCGCCCCGGCCACACCTGCGATGCCAAGCGGGCCGGTCAAAAATACCAGCATGGCGCGGCTGAAGCTGTGCAATTGCAGCATCAGCAGCGTGAAGGTCAGGAAGAGCATGACGGGAATGCCCGCAGCAATGGACGCCGAGCCCTTGCTGCTTTCTTCCACCGCGCCCGCTACCTCGATGCGGTAGCCCGTCATGCCGCTGCCGTGCCATTGGGTCTCCAGCGCCTTGAGCCTGGGCATCAGCTCCTGGGTCACCGTTGCGCCCTGAAGCCCTTCGACAATGTCACTTTGCACCGTGATGGCGTAATCGCGGTTTTCGCGCCACATCACCCCCGGCTCCCAGGTGAAGACCGGCTTGGCGATTTGCGTCAGCGGAATCGAGCGCCCGGAAGCCGTGGGCAGGTAAGCGTTGGCAATGTCGGTGATGGCGTTGCGCTCGTCCAGCGGCTGACGCAGCACAATGTCGATCAGCTTGTCGCCTTCGCGGAACTGGCCCACCGGGGTGCCCGCCAGAATGGTCCGGGAGGCCTGGGCAATGGACTGGCTGCTCACGCCCAGCGCACGTGCTTTCGACTGGTCCACCTCCAGGCGCAACACCTTGACCGATTCGTTCCAGTTGTCATTGACGCCGCGCGTGTTCGCACTTTCCCGCATCACCGCCTTGACCTCGTCGGCACGCTCGCGCAGGACCAGCGGGTCAATACCCACGACCCGGAACTGCACCGGGTACGGCACCGGCGGTCCGTTGGGCAGCAACTTGACGCGGCCCCGCACCTCAGGGAACTCGGTTGCCAGCAGGGCCGGCAGCTTGATGCGCAGGGTTTCGCGCACCTTCAGGTCCTTGGCCAGCACAATCATCTGCGACACGTTGGTCTGCGGGAATACCTGGTCCAGCGGCAAATAAAAGCGCGGCACACCCGAACCCACCCAGGTGCTGACCGAAGTCACGCCCTCTTCCCGCATCAGGCGCTGCTCGACGCGCCGGGCGGTGGCCTCGTTGGCCGCAAAAGAGGTGCCCTCGGGGAACCAGATGTCCACCATGATCTCGGGGCGGCTGGAGTCGGGGAAAAACTGCTGCTGCACCTTGCCCATGCCCACAATGCCCAAAGCAAAGAGCAGCACCGTGGCGCCGATCGTGATCCAGCGATGCTGCACGCACCAGTTCACGGTTTTGCGAAAGGTGTTGTAAAAGGGGCTATTGAACATCTCGTGCGGGCTGTCCAGGCCGGCAGCGACCTCCTTGACGTGCGGTGGTACCCTGAGCAGCAGCGTGCCCAGGTAAGGGACAAAGTACACCGACACAATCCAGCTGAGCACGAGCGCAATCACGGTCACCGCAAAAATCGCAAAGGTGTATTCGCCGGTTGTCGACTTGGCCAGGCCGATGGGCAAAAACCCGACCGCGGTGATGAGCGTGCCCGTCAGCATGGGCATTGCGGTTATTTCATACGCAAAGGTGGCGGCGCGCACCTTGTCATAGCCCTCTTCCATCTTGCGCACCATCATTTCCACGGCAATGATGGCGTCGTCCACCAGCAGGCCCAGCGCAATGATCAGGGATCCCAGAGATATCTTGTGCAGGCCGATACCGTAGTACCACATGGCCAGAAAGGTCATGCCCAGCACCAGCGGAATGGTGATGCCCACGACCAGTCCGGGCCGCATGTCGATGTAATAGCGCCGCCATAGCGGAAGACGGCCAGGGCCCTCATGCTGGCGCTTGTGCAGGCCCAGGCTGATAAAGCTGACCGCCAGCACAATCACCACAGCCTCGATCAACACCCCGACAAATTCATTCACAGACCTTGCCACCGCCTTGGGCTGATCCTGCACATGGACCAGCTTGATACCGGCAGGCAATCCGCTGGTGATGCTTGCGGACAATTTCTCCAGCGACTTGCCCAGCCCGATGATGTCGCCGCCCTTGACCATGGACACGCCCAGCGCGATCACTTCCTTGCCCTGGTGGTGAACCTTGACAGTCGGGGGATCGACATAGCCTCGCCTGATTTCAGCAATGTCACCCAGGCGCAGTTGGCTGCCTCCGGCGCTGGTTCCCGCCCCGTAACCTGCACCGCGAATTGGCATGGCGCGCAGCTGTTCCACCGCTTCGAACTGGCCGGCTACCCGTACCTGCACCACATCCAGCGGGGTCTGCACGGCACCCGCCGATTCGATGGCATTTTGCTGGCCCAGTTGCGACAGCACCTGATTGAAATCCAGCCCCAGCTGCGCCAGGCGTTTCTGGGAAATTTCAATGAAAACCTTTTCGTCCTGTACGCCGAACAGTTCAACCTTGTTGACATCCGGCACACGCAGCAGGCGCTGGCGCACATCGTCCGCAAAGGTCTTGAGCTCAGCATAGTTGAACCCATCGGATTCCAGGGCGTAAATCACGCCATAGACATCACCAAAATCGTCGTTGAAAAAGGGGCCCTGAATACCGCCCGGCAGGGTGCCACGCATGTCGCTGACCTTCTTGCGCACCGAGTACCAGACGTTGGCCACGTCGCCGGGTTTGGAGGAATCCTTGATCTGGAAAATGATTTGCGACTCGCCCGGCTTCGAATAGCTGCGTATCTTGTCGGCATAGGGCACTTCCTGCAGCGTGCGCTCCAGCTTGTCAGTCACCTGCTCGGCGACCTGTTGCGCGGTGGCGCCGGGCCAGTAGGTGCGCACCACCATGGCCCTGAAGGTGAACGGCGGATCTTCGTCCTGCCCGAGCTGGAAATAGGAAGCAAAACCCAGCGCCATCAGCACGACCAGCAGGTAGCGCGTCAGCGCCGCATGCTCCAGCGCCCAGCGGGACAGATTGAACCGGGGAGAAGGAAGATCGCTGTTGGCAGCGTTGTTGCCAGGGTTGTTGCCGGCCTGGCTGCCGGTGCCTGCCTGCGTCATGCCGGCCTCACTTCGCAACCGACGCAGATGCGCTGGAAGCCAAAGCAGCCGTCGCAGGTTTTGCTATCGAATCAGGACCTGTTTGCGCCGGACTGGCGGTCGTCACCGCCACGCTGGGCCGGTAAATAGTGACTTTCTGTCCGGGCGACAGCACATGCACGCCGGCGCTGACCACCAGCATGCCCGGCTGCAGGCCCGATGCCACCACCACATCGTTGCCGTCGGCAGTGGCGACCTGGATCACCTGCGGCTTGACGGTCATGCTGGCTTTGTCGAGCACCCACACCGCCGTGGCATTGCCTTCCTGGCGCAAGGCCGTGGTCGGCAGCTTGATGACCGGCATACCGACGACGTCGCCCACTTCGGGCACGACGGACACCGTGGCACCCAGGACGGGCGGCTCCTTGGCGTCGATGGAAACCTTGACAGGGTAAGTCCGCGTCACCGGATCGCTGCTCGCAGCCACCTCACGCACCTTGCCGGGTAAATCGGTGTGTTGCGCCCACATGCGAATCCTGACGGGTGCACCGACCTTGATGCCGGCCACCTTGTCCTCAGGCACCGAGAACACCACGTCGCGAACGCCGTCGGCCGCAATGCGCACCACCGGCACCCCCGCTGCCACCACCTGGCCCGGCTCGGCCTCTACCGCGGTCACCACACCCGAGACATCGGCCACCAGCGCGGCATAACCGGCCTGGTTGCTCTGCACGGCCAGCTGCGACTGGGCCTGCTCCAGTTGTGCCTGGGCCGCCTTGAAGGTCGTTTCGCGGCGCTCCAGTTCCGCACCACTGATGAAATTCTGGTCTTTCAGCTCTTTGTAGCGCTTGAAATCAGCCGCAGCGAGATCCCGGTTGGTCGTTGCCGTTGCAACCTGGGCGCGGGCTGCATCGGCGGCCAGCTTGTAATCCTGCGGGTCCAGTTGGGCCAGCACCTGGCCGGCCTTGACGCGCTGGCCCAGCTCGGCCTGCCGCTTGATGATCTTGCCCCCGACCCTGAAACCCAGACGGGACTCGACCTGGGCCCTGACCTCCCCCGCATACTCGTGGCTGGAAGAAAACGCACCAGTCCCTACAGTCATGACCTTCACGGCACGTACCGGCTCCTCAGGTGGAGCGGATGGGGAACAGGCGGCCAGTACGACAGCGATGCTCACCAGCGAAAAGACGGTTTTTTTCATGGTCTGGTTCAGATGAAGAATCGGGACAGAAGATCGGATCAGGGGATCAGGCCAGGCAATTACTGACTGACCGGTTAGTAATCTAGGATAAATGGGGAGGCTTGTCAAGCACTTGGCCTCGGCATAAATCACCCGAGTACCGGGGGAAATTTACCCGCGACAGGACCGACGAGACACGTTGGGATACCAAGACACGGCTGACGCCGCCCGTGCGAGGACGTCAAGGAGAGCGCAGCCTCGAAGTTGCTCAAACGATGGGGCCCCACGCGCCGAATCAATGTTTAGGTTGATCGGACACGGGGCAGAGCGGCAGCAAGGTGCCACCAGTTTGGGCGCAGGTTTCAGCGCCCGAGCGGGGCTGCCCGCCCTGTCGTCAGCTCACCGCGCATGCGTACTTGCGCGCACTTGCACGTCACTGCACGCTTTCGCACGCAGTCGTGGGCGGGCAGCGCTGCCCGTCTCCATGGAACCCTGGAGCAGTCGCCAGGGGAGTCAACCCGGCAAGGCGGCCGGCAAGGCGGAGAAAGGATCAGGCCTGCGCCGCAATCACGCTGATCTCCACCTGGTATTCGGTTGCGGCCAGACGGGCGCTGTGCACGGTGGCGCGTGCCGGGGTGTTGCCGGGCGTTACCCAGGCCTCCCAGGCGCGGTTCATGTCGGCAAAGGTGTCCATGTCGGTCAGCCAGATGGTCGCACTCAGTATGCGGGTCTTGTCGCTGCCGGCAGCGGCCAACAGGCGGTCGATGCTCGCCAGGACTTGCTGCGTCTGGGTGAAGACGCTGGGCCCGGCATCGTGGTCGGCTACCTGGCCGGCCAGGTAAATGGTTTTCTGGTGCACGACCGCTTGCGACATGCGGGGGCCGGTTTCAATGCGCTGGATGGACATAGGGGTCTTCCTCGTAGGTGTTGTAAGGTGAAAAGTAAAAAACAGAGGGAATGATTCCCGCCGGTTATCGGTTCGCCATGGCCGGCGACAACGCAACCAGGCACAGTATCTCGAACAGCATCTGCGCGCCCACCAGAGCCGTGTTGCCGGAAGGGTCATTCTGTGGGGCGACCTCCATCACGTCGCCGCCGACGATATTCAGGCCCGCCAGGCCGCGCAGCAAGGTGAGCACTTCGCGCGGGCTCAGGCCACCGACCTCGGGCGTGCCCGTGCCGGGCGCATACGCAGGGTCCAGGCTGTCCACGTCAAACGTCACATAGGTCGGGCCGTCGCCCACCACTTCGCGGGTGCGCCGGATCACAGCCTCCACCCCCATTTTCGAGAACTCTTCAGCATGGATGACGGTCATGCCGGAGTCAAACGAAAACTCCCACAAATACTCGGCCCCGCCCCGAATGCCGATCTGGACGCAGCGGCGCGGATCCAGCACGCCCGCCAGCACGGCTTCCCGGAAGGGGCCGCCGTGGTGAAATTTGGAGCCCTCGTAGGTTCCGGCGGTGTCGCAGTGGGCATCAATATGCACCATACCCACCGGCCGGTCGCGTCCCACCGCTTTCAGGATGGAGCCCGTGATCGAATGGTCACCGCCCACAGCCAGCGGAATCACACCCGCTTTCACAACCTGGTTGAAGCAGGCCTCGATGTCGGCGTGGCATTCGTCCAGGCTGAAACGGCTGCGCATGGGCACATCGCCCACGTCGGCCATCTTCAGGCGAGTCACCGGCGCCAGGCCCAGCGCATGCTCGTAAGGCCCGATACGCTCCACATTGCGCACGGCGCGCGGCCCCAGGCGGGCCCCGGCGCGGTTGGTCACGCCCAGGTCCATCGGCACGCCGATCAAGGCCACATCGAGGCCCGCCAGATTCGGCTCGGGCTGGGCCAGGCCATCCGCGCGGTAAGGGGCATCGAGAAACGTGGGGACGTCGGCAAACGGCCACTTGCGGCGGTCCGAGCTGCTGAAGATCTGTTCAGCGACGGTCTTGAATGCCGGGTCAAACATGTCGGCGCCCGAAGCGCCGGCATAACGGGCCCGCAACCGGGCCAAATGTTCTGCGTTGGTAGCTGCGTTGGTAGTCATGGAATGCATGGAATGGTTCATGTTGGAAAAAATCGGGAGGTTGGCAGCTGCCGCCGCTCACACCTGCGGCGCTGCGCTGCTGCGCGACAGCCGGTCCAGGCACAGCCGCGCAGCGGCCAGGTCTTCCAGTGCGGCTCCAACGGATTTGAAGACGGTGATATCGGTGTCGCGGCGCGCAATGGGTGCGTCCGCCCGGCACAGGTCAGCCAGCTCGCCCCGAATACGGTTGCGCACCAGCGCACCGGACGCCAGCGCCTGGATCAGGTCGCCCGCCTCCGCCAAGCCGCCGGCGGTGGTGTCGCACCAGACCGAGGCTGCGCGTGAGAACACCTGGTCATCGGCCTCGCGCATCTGCGGCGTGAAGGCGCCGACCAGGTCCACATGCGTGCCTGGACGCAGCCACTCACCGCGCAACAGCGAGGTTTTCGACAGCGTGGCGCAGCTGATGATGTCGGCCTGCGTGCAAGCCTCATCCAGCGCGGTGACAGGCTCGGCATTCACGCCCTGCGCCCGCAAGGCGTCCGCACTCTCCTGCGCCTTGGCTGGTGACCTGCCCCACACCAGCACGCGCTCAATCGGGCGCACCTGGGCATGGGCCAGGGGCAGGTACTGCGACAGTCGCCCCGTCCCGACCATCAGCAGCGTGCGGCTGTCCGGGCGCGAGAGAAACCGGCTGGCCAAGGCTGAGGCGGCCGCCGTGCGGCGCGCCGTCAATTCGCCAGCATCGAGCACCGCCTGCGGACGGCCGCTGGCGCCCTCCATCAACACGTAAAGCCCGTGAATGGAGGGAAGGTTCAGCCTGTGGTTATCCGGATAGACCGCCACGAGCTTGACCCCCACCCCTAAACCAGGGCTCCAGGCCGGCATGGACAGCAACACCGGTGTGCTGGCGCTGCCCATGCCCTCCATGTGGTAATGGCCCCGCGTGGGCGTGCTCAGGTCAGTCGCGGCAAAGGCGCTGTGCAGGGCCTGCAGCAGTTCCGGCCAAGGCAAGTGGCTGGCCACGCTGGCGGCATCGACAAAAACCGGGGAAATCGTGGATGGAGAATTTTCCATGACGCCCTCCCCGTTCAAGCCGCGAACACCGAACAGCGTTCGGCATCGATCAGCACATTCACACGCTGCCCGCAGCGCGCGCTTTGAAACTGGGCATCGCCGCCATGGCAACGCAGGCGCTCATCGCCACAGCGCAGGATCAGTTCCGACTTGGCGCCGAGGTCGCGCAGAAAATCAATCTCCCCCCTGATGCTGTTGGGCCGCACCGGTGCATCGGCATGGGCCGGCTCGAACCTGAGGTCTTCGGAGCGCACGGCCAGCGTCACGGCGCTGCCGGCCGGCAAGCTGGTGGGAAGCGCCAGGGAGCTGCCCAGCACCTCGATCACGCCCGGGCCGCGCACCATGCCGGGCAGCAGGTTGGCGGCTCCGAGGAACTCGGCCACGAACGCATTGGCCGGTTTGCGGTACACCTGCGAGGGCGTATCGCATTGCTGGACGCGCCCGCCCTTGAGCACGACCAGGCGATCCGACAGCATCATGGCTTCGTGCTGGTCGTGCGTCACCACGACGGTGGTCACGCCAAACTGCTGCTGCAGTTGCCTGAGCTCGATCTGCATGCTGTCGCGCAATTGGGCATCCAGGGCCGACAGCGGCTCGTCCAGCAAAAACAGCTTGGGCGGAACGGCCAGCGCACGCGCAATGGCCACGCGCTGGCGCTGCCCGCCGGAGAGTGCCGACACCGGGCGGTCCGCAATTGCCGGAAGTTGCACCATGTGCAGCAGTTCTTCCACGCGGCTGGCGCGCTGCGCCGCGGCGACTCCCTTGAGCTTCATGCCGTAGGCAATGTTTTCGGCCACCGTCATGTGCGGGAACAGCGCCAGCGACTGAAACACCATGCCAAAGCCGCGCAGATGCGGAGCCACATGGCTGATCTCCTGGCCGTCCAGCAGCAGCTGGCCGCTGCTGGCACTCTCGAAGCCGGAAATGATGCGCAGCAGCGTGGTCTTGCCGCAACCCGAGGGGCCGAGCAAACATACAAATTCCCCGCGGGCGATGGTCAGGTCAACATCGCTGAGGACGTTCGCCGTGCCGAAGCGTTTGCTGACGCCCCGGAGTTCCAGATGTTTGTCCATATGCAAAATTCCTTCGTTAATCAGATTCCTGGAGGCAGCGCTCAAAACAGGCTGCCCTTGCCAGCCACAAGTTTGTCGACCCAGGCGATCAGCGCCACGTCCAGGGCAATGATCAGGGTCGAAATGGCGAGGGTGGTGGGATCCAGCGACGAGACGGTGCGGCTGTACATCCAGATCGGCAGCGTGCGCACGTCGATCGTGTACATGAAGAAGGTCACCGTGAACTCGTTGAAGGAAATGATGAAGGCGAAGATCAGTCCGGCCATGATTCCCGGCTTCATCAGCGGCACCACGACATGCAGGATGGCGCGCAACGGCGAGGCCCCCAGCGACATGGCGGCTTCTTCCAGGTCCACCCCGACGCCGTTCATGGCACTCAGGCAATTGCGTAAAACAAAAGGCAGCGCCAGCGTGATGTGCGGAATGGCCAGACGGAACAAGCCCAGGTCAACGCCCGTTTCACGACTGAGCGCTTCGGTCATGAGCAGGTAGGCCACGCCCAGCACCACCAGCGGAAACACGATGGGCAGGGTGAACAGCAGCTCGGCCAGGTGGCGCCAGCGCCCGTGGCTGCGCACCACGGCATAAGACAGCGGCACACAGACACTGACGCTGGCCAGCATGGTGATGAGGCCCACGATCAGGCTGCTGGTCATGGCGCTGAAGGCCGACATCGTGCCCTCACTCTTGTCGCCAAACAGCACATCGAAAGCGGCGCCGTACCAGCGCAACGACAGGGACTGCGGCGGAAAATCCAGGTTGGTGCCGCCCGAGAACGACATGATCAGGATGATCACCACCGGCAGCGCCGCAATGAGCAGGCCCAGCCCGGCCAGGGTGCCCATGACCCAGCCAAAGGATCCGCGGCCGGCACGGGGAGTGGCTGGGGACGTAGCTGGAGCAGTCACTGAAGGGGTGATTGAAGTTGCCGTTGCCATCATCGTGCTCCCTGCCATTGGCTGGTGCGTGTGGACAGCCAAGTGGCTGCCATCAGGGTTGCCAGCGTGATGGCGATGAGGGTGACGCCCGCCGCCGCCGCGCCTGCCCAGTCAAACATCGGTGAAATCATGTCGCGGATGGCCACACCCATGGTCTGGACACGGCGGCCGCCGAGCAGCAGCGGCACGGCGAAAGCGCTGGCGTTGAAGGCAAACACAATCGAGGCCGCCCCGATCAGCCCGGGTTTGAGCAGCGGCAGCGTGATGTCGCGAAACGAGCGCCAAGGCGCGGCCCCCAGGCTGGCACTGGCCTCCAGGTATTGCGCCGAGATGGCCCGCATCGAGCCCAGAATCGGAAACACGGCCAGCGGCAAGGCGGTTTGCACCAGGCCCACCAGCACACCGATTTCATTGAACAGCAACTGCACCGGGCGGTCCAGCACACCGAGCTTGAGCAATACGCCATTGATGATGCCGTTGGGCCCCAGCACCATGATCCAGCCATAGGACTGGATCAGCAGGTTCAGGATCATGGGCAGCAGGATGAGGCTGGTGACCACGCGTCGCCAGATGGGCTGGGTGATCGCCGCCATCAGCATGGCCACGGGCACCGCCAGCACCAGGCAGATGACCGTGCTCAGCGCCGCCAGCTTGAGCGTCAGGACGACCGAGCGAAGAAAAAACGGGTCGAGCAGGCCCAGGTAACGCTCCAGGCTGAAACCGTCAATGGACTGCGTGTCCGCCGAAAAGGAAAAGCGCAGCACAAAAACGACGGCCAGCAGAAAAGGCAGCAGGAGGACAACGGCCGGCAGCGCCAGCAAGGCCAGCCGGAGGCGGCCAGAATTCAGAGTGGACATGGTCAAAACTTTCCTGACGACCGGGCCACGGGAAGCGGTCCGGCCGTTTATCAACTGCAAGCGATCAGGAGAAGGTCTGCGTATAACGCTTGATCCAGCTGTCGCGTACCGAGGCAATCACTGCCTTGTCGTGAATCACCGCGGTGGAGCCGAGCTGCTCGGGCTTGATGATGAAGGGGCTTTTTTGCGCCTCAGGCGAGAGCACGGCCTTGAGGTTGACCGGCCCGTTGAGCACGTCCTCGGCCATTTTTCCCTGCACAACGGGGTCCAGCGAGTGGTTGATGAAGGCATGGATCAGGGACGATTCGCCGGGATGGGCCTTGGGCATGATGGTGTACATCAGGTCGGCAAAAAAACCTTCCTTCAGGTTGTACGTGGCGCCCAGGCCGGAATTGGGATCCTTGAGCTCCTTGGCAAAGAAGGCCGGGGCATACACCGCGCCAATGTCCAGCGAGTTGGAGCGGAACAGTTCGGCGATTTGCGTCGGGTTCTCGCCAAAGGTCAGCACCCGGTCCTTGAGCTCGGCCAGCTTCTTGAACCCCCCTTCCACATTGGTCGCGCTGCCGCCGGTCAGCTTGGCTGCGGCCACGATGGTGTCCAGCGAATCCGTCCAGGTCGCCGGCGGCAAAAACACCCGCTTGGCGTATTTGGGGTTCCACATTTCCTCGTAGCTGGTCGGCGCCGCCTTGAAGGTACGGGTGTTGTACAGCATGCCGCCGGTCCACAGCAGGTAGCCAATGCCGTGGCCATCGGCACCGGTGCGAAACCGTGCATCCACACTCTGGAGGTTGGGCAACTGGTTCAGGTCGGGCTTTTCCAGCAGGCCGGCATTGGCCAGGGTCACGGCGCCGACACCCGCCAGCGTGATCACGTCGTATTGCGGGCGATTTCCGCCCGCCTTGAGCTTGGCCACCATTTCGGACGTGCTGCCTGTGCGGTCAGCAATGACCTTGGCACCGGTCTGTGCCTCAAACGTTTGCGCAATGTTGCGTAGCACCGCCAGGCCCGTATCGTCCGACCAGGTCAGAATGCGCAGGGTTTTCCCTGAGAACTTGCGATTTTGGGCGAGCGCATTGAGTGCCGGAAAGCCCAGCGCCGTCGAGGCCAGCGCAGCGCCTGCCTTGACCAAGGTGCGCCGTTGGATATCGTGTGTCATATCGGTTTCTCCTGTGTGGGTGTACATATAAGAATAATTTGTTGACTTGCTAAATACCCGTTTCGCAGCCCTCAAAAAATCTCAAAGTCATCGTAATGGCTCTGCTAAAGTAGCGATAGTCACAAAATTGTCGCGTACCTATCAATAAAACTGAATGCAAGACTTGGACCCGCACCTGTTGCGCGCATTCTTGTCGGTGATTGACGTCGGCACCGTCAATGGCGCTGCCGCCGCACTGCACCGCACCCAGGCGGCCGTCAGCATGCAGATCCGGCGCCTGGAAGATATTGCGGGCGCCCCGCTCTTCGAACGCTCGCCCAAGGGCCTGACGGCCAACGCCGAGGGGCGGGTTCTGGAGCCCTATGCGCGTGAAATCCTGACCCTCAATGAAGAAGCCCGGCAGCGCATCAGCGGCCAGCGCATGGAAGGCCGCGTCAAGCTGGGGGTGGTGGAAGACTTTGCGGCAACGCGGCTGATTGAGATTTTGAAGTCCTTTCGCGACCAGAACCCCAAGGTGCATCTGGACCTGATCATCGCGGGCAACCGGCAGCTGGCCGCGCTGTTTGAGCAGGACAAACTCGATTTGCTGATTTGTGACACCCAGGAGGTGGCGCACAAGCCCCTGGTCGAGTGGCCCGAGCAACTCCTGTGGGTGGTGCGCTCCGACCTGACGCTGCCGCCGGACGATGCCTTGCCGGTGGTCCTCTTCACCGACGCCTGCCCCTGGCGCACCCGGGTCATGGAGTCGCTGGCCGACGCCCAGTTGCGCTGGAGCATGGTGTGCGAGGCTTCCACGCTGGTGGCCATGGCTACCGCTGTGCAGGTGGGCATCGGCATCGGGCCCATGATTTCAGCCACCATTCCGCCCGGTTGCCGCGTGCTCACGGCAACGCCTGAATTCCCGAACCCGATTCAAATCGGGATTGGCCTGTATGCCCGCACCGGGGCCTCGGAGGAAGCGACTTACCTCGCCGATTTCATGACCCGCATGCCAGGCAGGCTGGCGGTTTGACGGGCATGCCAGTGACATCAAGACCTTTACCGCAAAACCCGGCCGGCACGGACGCGCCCGCGACCTCAACCGCTACGCCCACGCGCAAGGCGGGTGTCGACCATTACGAAAACTTCCCGGTCGCCTCTGTCCTGTGCCCGCCGCGCCTGCGCCCTGCCATCGCCGCCATCTATTGGTTCGCCCGCACCGCAGACGACATCGCCGACGAGGGCGATGCCCTACCCCAGACCCGTCTGGACGACCTGGCCGCCTACCATGCGGACCTGATGGCGACCGCAGCCGGTCTCTCACCCTCCCCGCGCTGGGCCGCCGTGTTTGACCAGTTGAGCCCGGTGATCACGCAATTTGCCCTGCCGGTGCATTTGCTGGCCGACCTGCTCAGCGCCTTTGAGCAGGACGTGGTGAAACAGCGCTACGCCAGTCAGGCCGAACTGCTCGACTACTGCAAGCGCTCAGCCAACCCGGTGGGCCGTTTGCTGCTGCACCTGTATGGTGTGCACGACGGCGACTCGCTGCAGATGAGCGACAACATCTGCAGCGCCCTGCAACTGATCAACTTCTGGCAAGACCTGAGCGTGGACATTCCGCGCGGACGCATCTACCTGCCGGCCGATGCCTGGGCGCGCCATGGCGTCGACGAAACGCAACTGCTGGCTTTGGACAGCAACCCGGCTACTACTAATTTAATAGCTGACTGCGTCCAGTCCGCAAGGGCCGCCATGCTGAAAGGCTCACCACTGGCTAAAAGAATACCGGGGCGCGGCGGCTGGGAACTGCGGCTGGTGGTGCAAGGCGGTCTGCGCATCCTGGACAAAATCGAAGCGCTGAACTTCGATACCCTTGCACAGCGCCCCAAGCTCGGGCCCTGGGATGTGGTGGTGATGGGATGGCGCGCACTGTGGATGTGAGGGACGTGAGGGATCGGCGTGATGTGAGAAATATGCACATGCCCGTAGGCCCGATTGCGTCATTTTCGCGTGCAACAATTGCCGCATGAAGCCAGAGCAATATGTCCAACAAAAAGCCGCTGCATCCGGTAGCAGTTTCTATTACGCCTTCCTGTTTTTACCCCCCGAGCGGCGCGCCGCCATCACCGCGTTTTACGCCTTCTGCCGCGAAATAGACGATGTGGTCGATGAAGTGACCGACCCCGGCGTGGCGCGAACCAAGCTGGCCTGGTGGCAGGCTGAGGTGGCCAAATCGTATGCCGGCAGTCCGACGCATCCGGTCATGCAGGCGCTGATGCCCCTGGCCGGGAGCTACGGCATTGAAGCGCGCCATTTACAGGCGGTCATCGAGGGCTGCCAGATGGACCTGGAGCAGAACCGCTACCTCGACTTCCCCGGTCTCATGCAATATTGCCACCTGGTGGCGGGCATCGTCGGCGAGGTAGCCGCGCGCATTTTTGGCCAGACGGACGAAGCCACCACCACCTACGCACACAAGCTGGGCCTGGCGTTTCAGCTCACCAACATCATCCGCGATGTGGGTGAAGATGCGATGCGGGGCCGCATCTACCTGCCCATCAACGAGCTCCAGCAGTTTGATGTGAAGGCGCACGAGATCCTGAAACGCCAGTATTCCGAACGCTTTACCGCGCTCATGCAGTTTCAGACCCAGCGCGCACTGGCGCTGTATGACGAGGCGCTGGCCCTGCTGCCCCCGGCCGATCGCCGGGCCCAGAAGCCCGGCCTGATGATGGCCAGCATTTACCGCACACTGCTGCGCGAGATCGCCGCCGACGGCTATCAGGTGCTGCACCAGCGGGTCAGCCTCACACCCCTGCGCAAATTTTGGCTGGCGTGGAAAACGCAGGCCTTTGGGCGGGTGGTTTAGATAATGGCCCCCACGCTCGTCGCTTCGCGTACTTCGCGAGGCCTTGCAGGCCGCGGCTTGCGAGACGCTTCGCCCCTGTCGCCTGTCCAAACCTGCTCAAACAGGTTTGGAGCCGCAGGCTCCAGCCCCTCGGGGGCTATTTTTCCTAGGGGCGGCCCGTCGGAAAAATGCCTTTCGCCTGGAACATGAGAGTCGCCGTCGTGGGTGCCGGGTGGGCGGGCTGCGCCGCAGCCGTCGAGGCCACGCGCCTGGGTTACCAGGTCACCCTTTTTGAGGCGTCCCGCACCGCTGGCGGGCGGGCTCGCCGCTTGGGCGGCACTGTGGCGGGCCGGTCTGTCCCGCTCGACAATGGCCAACACATCCTGATCGGCGCCTATGCCGAAACCCTGCGCCTGATGAAAGACCTGGGCGTTGACGTGAATGCTGCCATGCTGCGTCTGCCCTTGAGCATGCGCTTTCCCAATGGCAGCGGCCTGCAGTTGCCCCGGTGGCCGGCGCCGCTGGATGCACTCGCCGGCATCCTCGTGGCCCGTGGCTGGTCATGGGCGGACAAGCTGTCGCTGCTCAAGGTGGCACTGGGCTGGAAACTCAAGGGATTTCAGTGCGATCTGGGCCAGTCGGTGACCGATATATGCCAGGGCCTGACACCTGGCGCCATGGCCTCGCTGATCGAGCCTTTGTGCGTGTCGGCGCTGAACACGCCGGCGCAATGCGCCAGTGGCCAGGTGTTCCTGCGCGTGATCCGTGATGCGCTGTTTCTGCAGAGCGGCGGCTCCAACCTACTCTTGCCCCGCAAGGACTTGAGCGCGCTGCTGCCGGACGCCGCGCTGGCCTGGCTCCATGAGCAGGGCAGCCCCGCACAACTGGGGGCTCGCGTGCTCACCATCGCACCCCTCGGGTCAGGCTGGGTCGTGACCACCGATAGCAGCGTCGCTTTTGATTGCGTGGTGCTTGCCTGTCCGCCCCACGAGGCAGCGCGCCTTGTCGAAGGCAGTGGCGTGCCGGCTGACGAGTGGCTCATGCAGACGCGTGGCTTGCAGCACGAGGCCCTCACCACCGTTTATGCCCATGCGTCCGATGCGCGCCTGGCCCAGCCCATGCTGGCGCTGCCTTCAAGTGCCACGGAGCCGGCCCAATTCGTGTTCGACCGCGGACAACTCGGCGGCCCCGCGGGCTTGCTGGCGTTCGTGATCAGTGCCAGTTCGGGCGACAGCGCCACACTGACACAGCAGGTGCTGGCGCAAGCCGCGCGGCAGTTGGGACTGAATTCGCTGAACCCGCTGCAGCCGGTGCAGACCATTGTGGAAAAGCGTGCGACCTTTGCCTGCACCCCCGGCGTGCAGCGGCCCGGCGCCGCCGTCGCGCCGGGCCTGATGGCCTGCGGGGACTACATTGCCGGGCCGTATCCGGCCACCCTGGAAGGCGCGGTGCGCTCCGGCCTGGAAGTGGCCAGGCGCCTGCACTGAACGATCCGACGCTTTGTGGCCTCCCGGATCATCAAGGTCACGCACTTTGCGCCATGGCCCTGACGAGCTTATAAGCAGGGCGCGCCAGACAGGCGCGCAGCCATTGAGCCGTGCGCGGGCGCTGCGCCATCAATTCGGTGGCACTCTGCGCCCATGTCAGCACGGAAGCCACGCAGATATCGGCCACGGTAAAACGCTCGCCGGCCAGATAACTCCGCGTTTGCAAATGCTGCTCCAGCACGCCCAACGGACCGGCCAGCCGCCGCTCGGCTTCATCGGCCAGTTGGGGCTTGCGCCGTTCAGCCGGCATCAGCACCCGGTGCATCAGGATGGTCAGCGCATCCTTTTCGCACTCGGTCACCACCCAGAAGCTCCAGCGCAAAATCTCGGCCAGCTCGGCATGGCTCCGCGCCGCCAGCATGGGGGTGTTGGCATCACGTTGTGCCGCCAGCGATCGTGCGCCAGGGGGCTTGAACCGCTCGGCCAGGTACAGCGCGCACGCCATGGACTCCCAGACCAGCACACCGTCATCATCAACCACGGGAATGCGGCCATTCGGGTTGATCGCCAGAAATTCCGGCGTGCGCGTAGCACCGGCCAGATAAGGCAGGGGAATATGTTCGTAGGCCAGGCCCAGCTCCTGGGCCACCCACAGCGGCCGTGCCGCACGCGAGGCCGCTGTGCCATAGATTTTGAGGGTCATGTCAATCAACTCCAGGACGGCCCGTCCCCTTCATCGGGGGAAAAGGTCACACAATTCGGTGAGCGAGGCCACTGTTTCATGGGGTTCACCTGCGTGCGTCCATAAATGCTCTGTCCGGTTTACCCACACCGTCTGCATGCCGCAGTTAAGAGCCCCCAGCACATCCAGCGTGGCGTCGTCACCCACATGCAGCAGTTGAGCAGGCTCCACCTCGACGGACCCTGCGGCCGCGTGAAAAATCCGGGGATCGGGCTTGCCCACGCCAAACTGCTGGGCACTGATGCTGGTGCGGAAATAGTTGCCGATACCAATGCGCTGAATATCCGCATTGCCGTTGGACAGGGCCACCAGCGGAAAGCGGCTGGACAAAAATTCGAGGGCCAGCAAGGCATCTTCGAACAGCGTGACCCGGTTGCGCTCGGCATAAAAAACCGCGAACGCATCTTCAGCCAGCAGGGGATTTTCCCGGGAGCGATAGAGCGCCAGCCGGATGGCCTCGCGCCGGATGGCACTCAGGTTGTGCTTGAGTTCGGGACGCGAACGCATCACGTGCTCACGAATCTCATGCCGAGCCGCGGGATTGGCAAACAGCGCAGCGGTCATCGGCGCATGCTGGCTGAGCCAGTCGTCAAGCACCTTTTCGGCCCGTTCAATGGCGGGCCAGATCGGCCACAGGGTATCGTCGAGGTCCAGCGAGATGGCTTTGATGATGGTCAGGTCAAGCATAGGTAAGTTCATGGATACGGTGTTGCGCCACCCCGCACTAGAATAACCCATGTCTTTTGCCTCAGAGCCGTCCTTCGTTCATGGCAAGCCACCGGCTGCATCCTCCACCACCGCCATCCTGCTCTGCAACCTCGGTACACCCGATGCGCCCACCGCGCCCGCGCTGCGCCGCTACCTCGCCGAATTTTTAAGTGACCCGCGCGTGGTCGAAATCCCCAGGCCTGTCTGGTGGCTGATCCTGCACGGCATCATCCTGCGCCTGCGCCCCAAAAAATCCGCCGCCAAATACGCCAGCATCTGGACGCCCGAGGGCTCACCGCTGAAGGTCTGGACGCAAAAGCAGGCCCTGATGTTGCGTGGCTACCTGGCGACGCGCGGGCACACCGTGGAGGTGCGTTACGCCATGCGTTACGGCAACCCATCGATTGCCTCGCAGCTGGACCAGCTCAAGGCGGACGGCGCCACCCGTATCCTCATCCTGCCGGCCTATCCGCAGTACAGCGGCACCACGACCGCCAGCGTGTTCGACGCGGTTTACAGCTGGGCCGCGCGGATACGCCGGATTCCCGAGTTTCGCTTCGTCAACAACTACCACGATGACCCCGGCTACATCAACGCGCTGGCCGACCGGATTCGCACGCACTGGCGGCACTACGGCCAGGCCGGGCAACTGGTCATGAGCTTTCACGGCGTGCCCGAGCGCACGCTCAAGCTGGGTGACCCTTACCACTGCGAATGCCACAAGACAGCGCGCCTGGTGGCCGAAAAGCTGGGGCTGGGAAAGGACCGCTACAAGGTCACCTTCCAGTCACGCTTTGGCAAGGCCAAATGGCTGGAACCCTATACCGAACCCACGCTGATCAAGATGGCGCAGGCCGGTATTCAGCGGGTCGATGTGGTGTGCCCGGGTTTTACCGGCGACTGCCTGGAAACGCTGGAAGAAATCGCAATGGAAGCGCGCCACGCCTTTTTACAGGCGGGCGGCAAGGAGTTTTACTACATCGAGTGCCTGAACGACAGCCCCGTGTGGATGGCTGCGCTGGCAGAGTTCAGCGCGCAGCAACTGGCGGGCTGGCCAACCGGGACACCAACGGAGGCCGAAGCCTTGCACCGCTCACGCGAACGGGCAGTGGCCTTGGGTGCGCCACGCTAGCGTGGTGTTGCAAACCCGGCTTTTTCAGCCCTGCTTGAGCGGCCTTTTCATTTTCACAGGCTCGACCAGTCGTCCCATCAAATTCCAGAGCAGCACCACCAGCACCAACCCGACGGTGCCGAAAACCAGCGAAGGCAGCAAGCTGCCGCCAATGGTCCAGGCCGGTGGCGCCTTGCTGGTAACGCAAACAAAATCCGCAGCGGCCATGCCGGTGTAATGCATGGCGCACACCGCCAGGCCCATGATCAAGGCAGCCACAAAACGGTAGGTCGCCTTGCGGATGTTGAACGCAATCCAGAGAGCCGCCGCCGCCGCACAGATGGCGATCACGACACTGCCGGCCACCATCGACCAGTTGAACACCATCTCAGCGCGCAAATGCATGGCATACATGCCGCCGTAATGCATCACGCAAACGCCCAGCCCTGCCAGCACGCTTCCCGCCAACCAGCCCCCGATACTGAACTGGCTTCTGCCGCCTGCCAGCCGCAGGGCGATGCCGGAAATAAGCACGGCCGCCAGCAACGACGCGAAGGTCAGCGTGCCGTCATAAACTACGGTCATGGGCAAGCGGTAGCCCAGCATGCCGATGAAGTGCATGGACCAGATACCGACGCCGCCCAAAGACACCGCGGCACCGATCACCATATCGTGGTCAATGGACCCATCGCTGCGGCGAATATGCCCTGCGTGGTAAAGCGCCATCAAGGACCCCATCACCGCCACGACGTAAGACCCCAGCACATACATCAGGTTGTATTGCGCGGGCAAGATATCGCCAGGATTGAAAGCCATATTTCCTCCTCGAAATTTAACATCACCAGTTTTATAGGCACCAGCTTGCAAGCTCGTTTTGATGCATCAAACCGCATCCGCGGGCCCCGCGTGATGCTATCAGTGAGCACATGGCGCGTCACAGGTGGATGGGTGTTGTTTCAGGGAAATAGTGACAATTTCGAGGGCATGAAATTCGCTTGACAACCTGCACCCGCGAACTTTTGTGCGGTGCAAGCCAGACAAATTCAAGCATGTTGTCAAAAATATTATGCTTTTTACTTACATGCCTAATGATTTTCGACGCTTATGCAAAAGTGACTGCTTGGCCACGCTGATTAAATTTTTGTGGCGAGTGCGTCACGATTTTTGAACACGCGGCAAAAAGCTTTACGACAACGACTTTTAGCCGACAGACCGCATCAGTGGGTCGCTGGATGAAGCAGACGCTTTCGATGCGCAGGTGGCCCCGCGCAGATATCTCAGGCTTTCAGCTTTAGCAGATGCACCATCACCCGCGAAGTCGTCATGTCAAAGTCGATAAAGCTGCCAAAGGCGGGGCCGGCAAGCCAGGAAGACTCCCAGTGGTTCTGTTTCAGGGTTTTCAGCCACGAGTCATGCAACGTGGCAGCCTTCACGGCTTCAATCATCTCTGCCTGGCGTGCAGCCGTCACGCCCTGTCCGGTGAACACACCCCGCCAGTTGGCCATGTCCACGCCCACTCCCTGCTCGCGAATCGCGGGAATACCAAACACCGAGCGTTTGGACGACACCCCAATGGCGCGCAATTTCCCGCTGGCCAGCTGTTCACTGAATTCGCTGAAGCCTGAAATGCCGGCCACCGCCTTGCCACTCAGCACCGCCTGCACCACCTCGGTACCGCCCGCAAATGGCAGGTAGACGAGTTCCTCCGGTTTGCTCTGCGAGCCCCGCATGAACACGCCGGCAAACACATGGTCCACGCCGCCGGCCGAGCCACCGGCAATCGGCACTTCCTTGGGGTTGGCGCGCATACGCGCCGCCAGGTCGCTCACGGTGCGAATTGGGGAATTGGCATCCACCACCACCACCAGGTAGTCACTGGTCAGGCGGGCGATGGGCTGAATGCGGGTCATGTCGACAGCGGGCTTTTGCAAAGCTACCGCGCCCACCATGACCATGCCACCCATCAGCAGGGTGTTGGGGTCGTTGCTGTACTTTTCGGCGTAATGGGCCAGACCAATCGTGCCGCCCTTGCCACCCTTGTTCTCATACTCGATCTCATCGGTCGCACCCGCGCCCAACAGCGCCGTACCGAGGGCGCGGCCGGTCTGGTCCCAGCCTCCGCCGGCGTTGGCCGGGATGACGATGCGCAGCTTGGGCGCCAGTTTGACCACCTTGCTCTTGGCGGAAGCCGCTCCCGCGCTGGCCGCGCCGGGTTTGGGCGATTGGGCCCAGAGCGACCCCGTGCCGCCCAGTGCGGCGATGGCCAGTCCACCCAAAGCGGTGCGTCGTTGAATTTTCAGCATGTTTTGCTCCAGTGATCCAGTGAACTTGATGGGTCTCTCAACGCAAAAGTTATGCCGGCGCCTTGCGCATCGACCAGAACTTCGCCAGCCGCGGCAATACCAGCACGGTCGCGATGACCACGATGAGGGTGATCGACATGGGGCGCTGGAAAAACACCACCGCGCTGCCCTCGCCGATGGACATGGCATTGCGCAACTGCGCTTCCGCCAGTGGCCCGAGAATCATGCCAACGACCACCGGTGCGGTCGGAAAGTCAAAACGGCGCATCAACACACCCAGCACGCCGATGCCATACAGCAGGAACAGGTCAAACGCACTTTGGCGCATGCCATAGGCTCCCACCGTTGCAAAGATCAGGATGCCGGCATACAGCTGCGGCTTCGGTATCTTCAGCAGCTTGACCCAGAATCCGACCATCGGCAGGTTCAGCACCAGCAGCATCACGTTGCCAATGTAGAGGGAGGCTATCAGCGCCCACACCAGAGCCGCCGAGGTGGTGAACAGCTGCGGGCCGGGCTGGATGCCGTAGTTCTGGAAAGCGCCCAACAGGATGGCCGTGGTATTGGAGGTGGGAATGCCGAGCGTCAGCAGCGGAATCAGCGCGGCAGTCACGGTGGCGTTGTTGGCGGCCTCGGGTCCAGCCACACCTTCAATGGCGCCGGTGCTGCCAAACTCCGCCCTGTCCTTCGGATCCTTGGCCAGCTTTTTTTCCATCGCATAGCTCAGGAAGGTGGGTATCTCGGTCCCGCCGGCCGGAATGCAGCCGAACGGCGTACCAATGGCCGTGCCGCGCAGCCAGGCCGGGATCGAACGCTTCCAGTCGCGCGCCGTCATGTGCACACGGCTCAGCCGGTTCTGCTCCTCCACGACCCGGCCTTCGTACAGCACCGCGTACAGCACTTCCGCCACGGCGAACAATCCAACCGCCACCAGCACGATTTCAATGCCGTCCAGAAACTCGGGAATGCCGCCGGTGTAGCGGCTCTGGCCTGAAATCTGGTCGAGACCGACACAACCCGCAGCCAGGCCGATGAACAGTGCCGTAATGCCGCGCAGCGTGCTCTTGCCGAGCACCGCGCTCACGGTGGTGAAGGCCAGCAGCATCAGCAGAAAATATTCCGGTGGGCCGAGCTTGACCGCGAAGTCCGCCACAAAGGGTGCGAACAGCGTGACGATGACGGTGGCGATGGTGCCGGCGACAAAGGAGCCTATGGCGGCCGTGGCAAGCGCAGCACCCGCACGGCCGCTCTTGGCCATCTTGTTGCCCTCCATGGCCGTGACCATGCTCGCCGTTTCACCGGGCGTGTTCAGCAGGATGGAGGTGGTGGAGCCGCCGTACATGGCTCCGTAATAAATACCCGAGAAGAAAATCATCGAAGCCGTGACATCGACCTTGGCGGTGATGGGCAACAGCATGGCCACCGCCACGGCCGGGCCGATGCCAGGCAGTACGCCGACGGCTGTGCCCAGGGCACAGCCCACCAGGCACCAGAGAAGATTGGCAGGGGTAATCGCGAGCGCGAAGCCATGCATCAATGCGTTGAAGATATCCATGTCAGAGCCACCCAGTTGCTGTCAGGCCCGGCAGGTTGATGGCCAGGAATTGCGTGAACATCCAGAACACCGGCGCTGAAATGAGCAGACCGGTCACAATGTCCATGACCCAGGTGCGCGCCGCGCCCGACGGCTGACCGCTGGCGCGCCGCAGGCCCTGCACCGCCAGCAGGTAGCACAGCGTGCAGCTCAGGATGAAGCCGATCGTAGTGAGCAGCGCCGCATTGAGCAGCAAGCCAGCGGAGACCCAGACAAAGCCTGGCCAGTAAGCCCGCACAGCGCCAGAGGGCGCGTCCAGCTCACGAAAGCCCCCACTGCGCGCTTCCCAGATGATCCACCCGCCGCAGACGGTGAGCATGATCGAAACCAGCCACGGCAGAAAATTGGGGCCGACACCGCCGTAACCTGCCACAGAAGAAATGCTGACGGCGCCGAAAGCCAGCGCTAGGCCGGTAAGCAGCACACCGGCTCCCACCAGGGTTTGCGGCCAGACGGCCTCCGCGGCGGCTCGCGCGGCCTGATCGGATGGCCCGTCGGCCAGGGCATTTGAAGTTGTCATTGTTATGGTCCCCAAACATGTCGAACTGAATATGAAAACGGCACGCCGCCTGGGTCAGGCGACGCGCCGCGGGAGGGTGGAGGCCGCAGCCTCAGACCATGCCGGACTTGACCATGGTGGCACGCAGGCTGGCAAAGTCGTCATCGACGAATTTGTCAAAGGCCGGGCCCGTCAGCACTGCGGGGGTCCAGTTGTTCTTTTCGGAAGCTTCCAGCCAGCTCTTGGACTTGACGGCCTTGAGGATCATCTCGGTGAGCACCTTGCGCTGCTCGGCCGAAATGCCGGGGGCGCCGTAAACGCCGCGCCAGTTGCCGATCACCACGTTCACGCCCTGCTCCTTCAGCGTGGGCACATTGACGCCCTTCAGGCGTGTTTCGGAGGTGACCGCTAGCGCCTTCATCTTGCCGGAATTGATGTACTCCGAGAATTCGCTGTAGCCGCTGCCGCCAATTGTCACGTTGCCGCCCAGAATGGCAGCGGTGGCCTCTCCGCCTCCGCGGAAAGCCACGTAATTGATTTTGGAAGGGTCCACGCCCGCTTCACGTGCAATCATGGCCGCCGCAATGTGCTCGGTGGAGCCGCGCGAGCCGCCACCCCATTTCACGCTGCCGGGGTCTTTCTTGAGCTGCTCGATGACGTCTTTCATCGATTTGAACGGCGAGTTGGCAGGCAGCACAAACACGTTGTATTCGCTGGTCAGGCGGGCGATCGGTGTGGCCTGCGACAGGCTGACCGGCGGCTTGCCGGTGATCAGGCCACCCAGCATCACGGCGCCCATGACCATCAGCGCATTGCCATCGCCCTTGCTGCCGTTGACAAACTGGGCCAGGCCCAGCGCGCCAGCGGCGCCGCCCTTGTTTTCGTAGGTCACGGTCGCTGCCGCACCGGAATCCATCAAGGCCTTGCCCAGGGCACGGCCGGTGGTGTCCCAGCCGCCGCCGGGATTGGCCGGAATCATCATCTTCACGTTGGCTGCTGCCAGGGCCGGCAGGGGCAAGGCCCCCGCAGCGGCCAGCGCGGCCATGGATTTCAAAAAGGTATCGCGACGCATGGATTGTCTCCTTGGATATGTGGTAACCCCGCCATCATGCGCCTCCTTCCTGTCAAACGGCTGTCCGGAAGCATTGGGGAAAGTGCTAATGTCCTGCCCATGACGCCGACCATGAAATTGCTGCTGATCGAGGACGATGCCTCCATGCAGACCGCCCTGCAGCGCGCGCTGAGCCGGCGCGGCATCGAGGTCGCGGGCTGTACCGATGGCCGGCAGGCGATCGCTCAATGGACCACCGTGCAGCCCGACGTGGTCGTGCTCGACCTCAGCCTGCCGGGGATGGACGGCCTGCAGGTGCTGGAACAGGCGCGCCGGCAGGGGCTGGCCACACCGGTGCTCATCCTGACGGCCCGCGGCACCGTGGGTGACCGCATCATCGGCCTGAACACGGGTGCGGACGACTACCTGCCCAAACCGTTTGACCTGGACGAGCTGGAAGCCCGCCTGCGCGCCCTCAGCCGCAGGCGCCCTGCGTCGGGCACTGAATCAGGCCCTGCCCCACAATTCGTGGGCAATCTTCGCTATGAAAAAGACAGCGGTGCGATCTACTATCGCGACCAGGTCCTGGAGCTCACCCCGCGCGAACTGGCCTTGCTGCAGACACTGATCGTCAAGCCCGGCCATGCGGTGTCCAAGGAACGGTTATTTGAACTGGTGTTTCCGGGCGAAGCCGATGTGCAGTACGAAGCGGTGGAAGTGGTGGTCTACCGTCTGCGCAAAAAACTCGCCCATACCGGCGTCACGCTGGTCACCCTGCGCGGCCTGGGTTACCTGCTGAAAGTGGATGCATGAACCTCACCGCGATGAAGCCATGAACGCCGAAGCATCCAGCAGCAGCGCCGGCGTCAAGGACGGGGAACACAGGGAAGCGCCTCCTTTCGACGCCGGGCCATCCCAAACCGCCCCTTCCCCCGCGAAGGGCAGCGAAGCACCCGCCATGGCGAGCGCGGGAGCCATGTCCCTGCGCCGGTACCTGCTGATGGGCATCCTGCTGCCTGTCGGCCTGCTGGTGGTGGTCAACACCGTAAGCCTTTACCAGCAGGCGTTGGCTGCCGTCAACACGGCCTACGACCGCACCCTGCTGGCATCCGCGAAATCGATTGGCGAGCAGCTTGATGTGTCGGGTTACGACGAGCATTCCGAGTTGCGCGTGACGGTGCCCTATGCAGCGCTTGAAGCGTTCGAGGCCGACAACCAGAGCCGCCTCTTTTACCGCGTATCCAGCCTGAACGGCGAAATGGTCTCAGGCTTTGCACAACTGCCCTTCTGGCGGGGCCGCATCCCGTCCAGGCCGCCCTACTCCGCGCTGGTGGATTTTTACGACGACTTTTTTCTGGAAGACCCTGTGCGCGTGGCGGTGCTGCTTCAGCCGGTGGCGAGCCCCAACGGGCGCGCCATGGCCGTCATCCAGGTGGCCGAAACACTGGAGTTGCGCAAGACGCTGGCCCGCAAGATCCTGATCGACACGCTCTGGCGCCAGGCCGTGTTACTGGCCGTGATTGCCCTGGTGGCCGTGATCGTGGTGCAGCGCGCCACCCGGCCGGTGCGCCGGCTCAGCGCCCAATTGCAGGCCCGGCCCGAAGGCGACCTGACAGCCATCGCCGCACCCGATGCGCCGCGCGAACTGCAACCGCTGGTCGACGCCACCAACGAGGTGATGGGCCGCCTGCAACACCTGCTGGAACACCAGAAACGCTTTGTGCGCGACGCGGCGCACCAGTTGCGCACGCCACTGGCCGTGCTCAAGGTGCAGGTGCAGTCTGCGTTGCGCGGCGACATCGATGCACGTGAAGCCCTGGGTGAGATCAACCAGACAGTGGACCGCGCCACCACGCTGGCCAACCAGATGCTGGCGCTGGCCAAGGTCGAGCAGCTGCGCCAGCAGGCCGACCTGCAGGTCATCGACCTGGCGCAGGTCGTGCGCTCAGTGGCGCTGGACATCTCACCCCTGATTGCCGAAAAAGACATCGACTTTGAAATCGAGACAGTCCCCGCCCCCATCCTGTCGCATGAGTGGATGCTGGGCGAGCTCTCACGCAACCTGCTTCACAACGCCATCAAACACACGCCGGCCGGCGGGACGCTGGCGGTGCGCATCGTGCGCGATGCCGTGTATGTCGCCCTGACCATCAGCGACGGCGGCCCCGGTATTTCAGCCGAGCTGTCGGCACGCCTGTACCAGCCTTTTTCAGCGGGCAATGTGCGCCACGGCTCCGGGCTGGGGCTGGCCATCTGCAGGGAAATCACCGAGGCGCTGGGCGGCACCATCTCCCTGGAGAATCGCGTGGTGCATGGCCAGGTGACGGGGCTGGATGCCACGGTTCGCCTGCCGCTGGCCGGGTAGGCGCCCAACGCTTCGGTCCATGGAGGACACGGGCCCAACGGGTTTTCCCGATTCGGATGACCTCATGGAAAACCCGGGGGCTGAATTTGAAYCCTTGAAAACCGGTCGACCTGATCCAAAATGCCCATTGATGGATAAATTACGCATCGACAAGTGGCTGTGGGCCGCCCGTTTCTACAAAACCCGCTCCCTGGCGGTTGAAGAAATCGACAAGGGCCGCGTTCGCATCAACGACCAGGAAGCCAAGCCTGCCCGAGAGGTCAAGGTGGGCGATACCCTGAGCTTGCGGCAAGGCCCGGTGATGCGCACGCTGGTGGTGCGCAACGTCAGCAGCCAGCGCGGCCCAGCGCCGGTGGCGCAGCAGCTGTATGAAGAAACCGCAGAAAGCCTGGCGCTGCGGGCGCAGGCGGCCGAACAGCGCCGCCTGAACAGCGACCCTGCCAGCAGCCTGGAACACGGCCGTCCCACCAAACGCGACCGCCGCGAGATGGACAAGACCCGTGACAAGGCCTGGAACAGCCGCTGGAGCGCGTCGACGGATTAACCGCGCGGCGCTTGTCTGCTACTTTTTTAATAGCTGCTTGCGTCCGCCCTGATTGGGCCGAAAGCCGGTTTTATTCACTATTCAGGTTTTTTTCAAGCTATTCAGGCTGCGCGTAAGACGCAAACCAATATGCCGATGAATCGAACGCCCCGTCGCATCCACCGCCACGGTGACCGGGACCGGGACCGGGACCGGGAAATCCTTGCGCTCAAATCTGGCAACTACTCCAGCTTGATCCCCCGCGCAGAAATGATGCCGTTCATGATGCTGGCCTCTTCTTTAACCCGGCTCTTCAGACCCTCCGGTGAAGTTCCCACGGCTTGCCAGCCTTGGTTGAACAGCTTTTGCCGTGTGTCGGCATTGCGGATGATATTGGGCACTTCGGCATTCAGCCGGTCCTGCGCTGCTTTGGAGAGACTGGCCGGTCCGACCAGCGCGGTCCACACTTCCAGGTTGAAATCGCGCACACCGGCATCGGCCAAGGGGGCCACTTCTGGCACCAGGGCGCTGCGCCCGCTGGTGAGGCCTATGGCTTTGAGCTTGCCTGCTTTGACTTGCGGCATGGCAATGCCTGGCGGCACCAAGGCCATCTGAATCTGGCCCCCCAGCAGCGCCGTGATGACGGCAGGGTTGCCCTGAAAGGGCACATGCATGGGCGTCAGGCCCTTGGTCTTCGATTTGAGTAACTCCATGCCCAAATGCGCCACCGAGCCGTTGCCGACCGAGCCGTAGCTCCACCGGTCGCCGTTTTGGCTGGCTGCAGCCATAAAGGCAGCACCGTCGGGCACGCTGGTGGGGGCCACCAGCAGCAAGGGCGCGGTTGCCAGCAGCGAGATGTAGCTGAAATCCCTGGCCGGGTCATACGGCAGCTTCGGATAGAGCATCTTGGCGGAGGTCAGGTTGCCGTTGATCACCACGCCCAGCGTGTGGTCGTCCGTGGCCTTGGCCACCTGGTCGGCGGCGATATTGCCCGACGCGCCAGCCTTGTTCTCCACGATCACGGGCTGCCCGAGTACTTTGGAGAGTGCTTCAGCCAAGGTGCGCGCCGCAATATCAGGGGTGGAACCGCCGGGAAAACCCACCAGAATGCGCACTGGTTTGGTCGGCCATGGCGGCACGACAGGGGCATTGGCTTGCGCTTGTGCCAGCGGGGCCATGGCGATCAGGGTGGCGGCCAATGCCGCGATGTTCAGACTGCGTTTTTTCATGAAAGTCTCCAGTTGATTTATGGATCGGGAATGCGGTGCTCAGGACTTGTCTCGCCCCAGGTAAGCACCATCGGCCTCCAGCCTGGCTTGCAGGGTTTTCACATTCAAATCACGGGGACGCACATTCGCCTGGATCGCCAGCGCAGCGGCCGTGCCCGCAGCCTGGCCCATCACAAAGCAACCACCCGAGACCCGTGCGGCGGATTGGCCCATGTGCGTCATGGAAGCACAACGGCCCGCCGCCAGCAGGTTGTCCACCTGAAGCGGCAACAGCATGCGGTACGGCAGGTGGTTAAAGCCACGGCAGTTGGGAATGTCTTGCCATTTGAAGGCGATGTTGCCCGCCACATGCTCTTCAATCATCCAGCCGTTGACACCCACGGTGTCGTCAAAGCTGGCGCATTGCAGCACGTCGCTTTCATTCAGCTGGTATTGGCCCACCATACGGCGCGTTTCACGCACGCCCACCTGGGGGGCGATTTCCAGGATGTAGGACTGCTCGAAGCCCGGCGCGGATTCACGCAGAAACTGAAAGAAATCCACAATTTGCCTGCGCCCCTGCACCTCGGCATCGCTCAGTTGTGCGGCATTGGTGCCGTCCACCGGGCTGCCATCGGCATTGGCCAGTTGCGTCACGTTGGCGCGCCACTCGGCAGGGTTCTTTTGCGGGCGGATGATGGGGCTTTTGCGAGGGAACTCGCGGCCCAGCTTTTCGGCCTCGTCCATCAGATGGCCAAAGTGATTCCAGGCGTCGCCAGCCCGTACCGGGTCCACGCCGTTCACGCGGAACATGGTGGAGGGGTACATCATGTCGTGGCCCTGACCGTTCGGCCCCTTGCCTTTCTCGAACGGCGCACCGGCATGGGTCGCCAGGTCGCCATCGCCCGAGCAGTCAATAAAGGTTTTGGCTACCACGGCGTAGCGGCCTGATTTGGTCTCGATCAGCACCGCACCAATTTCGTTGGGCTTGTTCATGATGACCCCGACCGCCTGGGCGTGGAACAACAGCTGGGCGCCGCTGGCCAGCACCAGGGCATCGGCCGCGACCTTGAAGGCTGCGTTGTCATAGGCCTGGGCGGCGATCCTGTTGCCAAAGATGACATGCGGCTCGTTCAGGCCACCCAAGGCGCGCATGCGGGCCAACAAGTCGCCCGCCACGCCATGCACCACTTGCTCAATGGTGCCGTGCACATTGGCATGCAGGCCGCAAAAATTGGTCACCCCGGCCGCCGTACCCATGCCGCCCAGGAAGCCATAAGCCTCGATCAGCAAGGTGGATTGTCCGGTTTGTGCCGCAGCGGTCGCAGCTGCAATGCCTGCCGGGCCGCCCCCCAGCACCACCACGTCATAGCTACCCCAAACCGGGGTTTGGCGGCTGGGTTCCATCAAGGTCATTGGCTTGGCTGTGGTCTGCATGTTTTGGTCTCCTGCCCGGTCGGGCATTTATTGCTGAGGCTTTGATCCTAGTTTCGATAGAATTTGAGAACAATAGATCAAGATAAGAACAGTGAATTTTCTAATCGAGAATAATCATGGATACTCTGGCCAATCTCAAAGCCTTCCTGGCGGTGTCACGCACGGGTAGCTTTGTCGGCGCTGCGCGCGAGTTGAAGGTGGCCCCCTCGGTCGTCACCAAGCGCATCAGCCAGATCGAGTGGCGCCTGAAAAGCCCGCTGTTCGAGCGCAGCACACGTCGCGTCAGCCTGACGCCGACAGGCCAGCGCTACCTGCCCACGGTGCAACGCCTGCTGGCCGACGTGGATGACCTGTTCAGCGAGGTGCAAGGTTCGGCCCACAGCCTTCAAGGCAGTATTCGGCTGAAAGTGCCGAGCACGGTTGCAGCCGTGTTGATTGGTCCCTTGCTCGATGCTTTTGCGCAGCAGTTCCCGCTGATTCGTCTGGAAGTTATTGCGCTGGACCGCGCCGTCAATCCGATAGACGAGGGCTTTGACATGGCCCTCACCCTGATGCCCTACGCCTTTGGTGGTGTGGTCGATGTGCCGCTATGTGCCATGCCACGCATCCTCTGTGCTTCACCCCCTTATCTGACGCGCAAAGGCATTCCTGCGCATCCGCGTGAGCTGGCGCAGCATGACACGCTGAATTTTTTGCCCACCGGCAACACCTGGGAGTTTGGCAGCGGCACCGGCCCGTTGCGGGTGGAGTTAGAGCCCCGTCTCAGTACCAACGAGGCGCAACTGTTGCTGTCTGCCGCCCTCGCAGGCAATGGCATTGCGATTCTGGGGGCCTACCTTGCCGCCCCGGCACTGCGTACCGTGGCCTTGGTGCCGGTATTAAGTGACTACCCGATAACGGACCTGTGGCTCAAGGCCCTGGTGCCGGAAAGCCGCATTCAGGTTGCCAGGGTGCAGGCTTTGCTGCGCTGGCTGCAAACCAAGCTGTCAGCCGGGCAGCCTGAAGAACACCTGCCGCGCCATGAAACCCGGATCACACCATGACCGCGTTCAATCCACCAGGTCGTTTATCTCGATATGCCGATGGATCGACCGCCCCGTCGCATCCACCGCCACGGTGACCGGAAAATCCTTCAGTTCAAACGCGTGAATCGCCTCCATGCCCAGATCCTCAAAGGCCAGCACTTTGGCGTGGGTGATGGCCCTGGACAGCAGGTAGGCGGCACCGCCCACGGCCACCAGGTAGGCGACGCCGTGCTTCTGGATGGCGGCGATGGCGGCCGGGCCGCGTTCGGCCTTGCCTATCATAGCCAAGAGGCCGGTTTGAGCCAGCAGCGTGTCCACAAACTTGTCCATGCGCGTGGCGGTGGTCGGGCCGGCCGGGCCCACGGCCTCACCGGGCACCGCGTCCACGGGGCCGACGTAGTAGATGACGCGGCCTTTCAGGTCGACCGGCAGGGGCTGACCCGCACGCAGCAGGTCAGCCAGGCGCTTGTGCGTGGCGTCGCGCCCGGTCAGCACACGGCCGCTGAGCAACAGGGTCTGGCCGGTGCGCCAGCAGGCCACCTGGGCTGCGTCCAGGGTATCGAGGTTGACGCGTGTGGCCTGCGGTGACTCAAAGCGTTCGGGAATGCCGTCCCACAGTTCCGGCGGCGGCAAGGTCAGCGCGGCCGGGCCGCTGCCGTCCAGCGTGAAGCGGGTGTAGCGGGTGGCGGCGCAGTTGGGCACCAGGGCGATCGGTATCGTGGCGGCGTGGCAGGCCGCGGTGGCCACCTTCACGTCGAGCACGGTGGCCAGGCCGCCCAGGCCCTGCGCGCCTATGCCCAAGGCGTTGATGCGCTGGTGCAGCTCCAGCCGCAACGCCTCTTCGGCAGTAACCGCACCGCGCTCGCGCAGCAAGTCGATGTCGATGGGGGTGAACAGGCTTTGCTTGGCCAGCAGCATGGCCTGCTCGGGGCTGCCGCCTATGCCTATGCCCAGCACGCCCGGCGGGCACCAGCCGGCGCCCATGCCGGGCAGTTGCGCCAGCACCCAGTCCACCACGCTGTCGCTGGGGTTCAGGGTGGCAAAACGCGCCTTCACATCGCCACCGCCGCCCTTGGCAACCACCAGCACCTCCAGCGCATCGCCTTCCGTCAGTTCGACCTGCACGATGCCGGGCGTGTTGTCGCGGGTGTTGCTGCGCGCGCCCAGCGGGTCGCACACCATGGACGCCCGCAGCGGGTTGGCCGGGTCGGTGTAGGCCTGGTGCACGGCCTCGTTGACCAGCGCTTGCAGACTGCGCAGGCGCTGACCATCACCGCGCGTGAAATGCACTTCGGCGCCCAGACGCACAAACACCTGCACCACACCCGTGTCCTGGCACAGCGGCCGTTTGCCGAAATAACTCAGACGGCTGTTGATCAACAACTGCGCCATGGCATCCCGTGCCGGAGCATGGGTCTCGGCATCATGGGCGCGGCGCAAGGCCTGCACGAAATCAGCCGGGTGGCAGTGGCTGATGGTTTGCAGTGCGTCGGCAATACTCTGAACCAGGTCTTCCTGGGCGATGTGGCGCATGGCGGTGGTTTCTTGAATAAAATGGCCGTTCGCCCCTTTCCGATGGGCGCCAACAGCTATCAAAATAGTAGCAAGTGTCAATCCAGAGCCAGGTTCGACTTGGCGGCCACGGCTCGCCAGCGGGCCACTTCGGTTTCTGTATGCCGGGCCAGCGCCGCGCCGGTGTATTGCTCGGGCGGCAGCATCTGGATCGCTTGCTCGGCCATCTTGCCGGTGAAGACGGTGTCCTTCATCACCTTCAGGTAGGCGTTCTGCACCTTGTCCAGCGCAGCTTTAGGCGTGCCCCTGGGAGCGTAAATGCCGTACCAGGTACTGGCCTCGAAGCCGGGCAGTACGGTCTCGCTGAGCGTCGGCACATTCTTGAACTGGGGCAGTCGCACCTTGGAGGTCACAGCCAGCGCGCGCACCTTGCCCGAGCTGATCTGCGGCATGGCAGTATTGGTCTGGTCGAACATGCCGTCAACCTGGCCGCCAATCACATCCACCAGCGCGGGGCCGGCGCCCTTGTAAGGCACCATGGTGACCTTGATGCCGGCGGAGTTGGCGACCAGTGCCGCGATCAGGTGCGAACTGGAACCTGCGCCTGCATTGCTGATGAACAGCTTGTCCGGGTTCTTCTTGCCAAATTCGATCAGGCCTGCAATGTCCTTGACGGGGTGGCCTGCGCGCACCATCAGCACCAGCGGCGTGTCAGGGAAACGAAACACCGCGTCAAAGTCCTTGACCGGGTCGTAGCCGAGTTTTCGGTAAAGCGCCGGCGCTGCGCCCATATAGCCCATGTGGCCGACCAGGAAGGTGTAGCCGTCGGCCGTGGCCTTGGCCACCTTGGCCGCACCTACCGTGCCGCCGGCACCTGGAGAATTGTCAATGATGATGGGCTGCCCCAGTTCACGCGCGACGCGCTCGGCAATGTGACGGGCGAGCGCGTCGGTGGGGCCCCCTGCCGCAAACGGCACCACCCAGCTGATGGGTTTTTGCGGATAGTCCTGGGCATGAACCAGCAAGCTGCAGGCGGCAGCGGCGAGCGCGATGAGAGCGAGGCGAATGGGGCGAACAAAAGGGCTGGGACGCATGAAAGTCTCCGTGATGAATGCAAAGCGGGGGAAGGAAGAGAAAAGAACAGTCAAACCCTGGCCGACAACGCCAGCGCCCGGTCCACCATCTGCGGAGCCAGGCCCAGGTAATTGGCGGGGTCACACAGGCGGTCGATGGCGCCGCGGTCCAGGTGCTGCGTAACAGCGGGCAAGGCGGCCAGCGCTTCAGCCAGGCTGCCGCCCTGTTCGTTGACGGTACGGCAGGCGTCGTAGACCACGTCGTGCGCCTGCTGGCGGCCCATCTGCGGGGCCAGGCCCATCATCACCGCCTCGGCCACGATCAGGCCGCGGGTGATGCCGAGGTTGTGGCGCATGCGGTCGGCATCCACCACCAGGCCGCCCAAGGCAAACCGGGCCTGGTGCAGCGCCCCGGCGGTGAGGATGAAACTCTCGGGAATGGCAATCCACTCCGCATGCCAGGGGCCGGTGGCGCGTTCAAAGTCCTGCACCATGGCATCCACCATCAAACCCGCATGCTGGCGCACGGCCTTGGAGGCTGCCAGCATCAACTCGCTGGAGATCGGGTTGCGCTTTTGCGGCATGGTGCTGCTGGCGCCGCGCCCCTTGACGAAGGGCTCGTAGACCTCGGCAAACTCGGTCGAGGCCATGATCATGATGTCCAGCGCGATCTTGCCCAGCGAGCCGGTGACCAGGGCCAGCAGGTTCACGGCCTCGGCAAAACCGTCGCGCGCCACATGCCACGTGGTGGCCGGCACACCCAGGCCCAGTTCGTCGGCCATGGCTTTTTGCACCGCAAACCCCTTGTCGCCCAGTGACGCCAGCGTGCCCGCCGCACCAGCAAACTCCACCACCGCCACGCGCGGGCGCAGTTGCGCCAGACGCTGCTGATGGCGGTCAAACATCGCCAGCCAGATGGCGGCCTTGTAGCCAAAGGTGATGGGCAGGGCCTGCTGCAAGTGGGTGCGGCCCGCCATGGGCGTGTCGCGGTGTTTCTTCGCCAGGTTGGCGAGGATTTGGCGCAACGCACGGATGTCCGCGTCGATGCTGTCCAGCGCATCGCGCACCTGCAGGGCCACGGCAGTGTCCATGATGTCCTGCGTCGTGGCGCCCCAGTGCACATAGCGCCCGGCTTCGCCGCACATGGCCACCAGCTGGTGCACCAGCGGCAGGATGGGATAGCCCACGATGTCGGTCTCTTCGCGCATGTGGTCGAAGTCGATGCGGTCCAGGCGGGATTCGCGCGCAATCACTTCGGCGGCTTCAGCCGGAATCACGCCACAGCGCGCCTCGGCGCGCGCCAGCGCCACCTCGGCATCGATGTAGCGCTGAACCAGTGCCTGGTCTGAAAAGAGGTTGCGCATGGCCTGGGTGCCGAAGGCATCACGAAACAGGATGGAATCCATCACGGTGCTGGCGCTGAAGAGGGGTGGCGGTGTTTTCATGGTTTAGGTTCAAGCAGAAATGGCTTTATATGTTCGGACATATTGAATGTTAATAAGTCCGGACATAAATAAAATCAGTAGTTACCCGTACAGCCCTGCTCGTCACGCCAAGACCATGGCAAGCCGCGCACCCTACACTTGATGCCATGACTGCCAAGCCCCGTTTTTCCGACATTGCGCACCACCTGCGCGAGGCCATCCGCACTGGTCATTTCGCCGTGGGCAGCGTGTTGCCCACCGAGCTGGAGTTGTGCGCCCACTACCAGACCAGCCGCCACACGGTACGCGCCGCCCTGCAGGAATTGCAGCAACAGGGGCTGGTGTCGCGCCGCAAGAATGCGGGAACGCGGGTGGAGTCAGTCACCCCCAGCGTGGGCTTTCATCAGTCGCTGGCGTCCATTGACGATCTGGTGCAATTTGGGGCCACCCACTCGCGCGTGGTGCAACAGATTGACCGCATTGCCACCCCGGCGGCGCTGGCGCGCCTGCTGCACTGTGCCGAGGGCACGCCCTGGCTGCGCATTGCCAGCCTGCGCCTGGACGGCCAGGGGCCCGGCTCCAAAAAGCCGCAGGGTGAACCGATTGGCTGGACCGAGGTCTATGTCGCGCCCGACTACGACGGGCTGGAAGGACGCGTGCGCGAGTCCCCCGGCACACTGGTGAGTACGCTGCTGGAGACGCACTACGGCCAGCACATCAAGGAGATGACGCAAGACCTGTGTGCCGTCCCCCTGCCCGATTCCGTGGCCCGCCGCCTTGGCGTGGAGCCGCAAGCGCCGGGACTGCGCATCGTGCGCCACTACCTCAACCAGCAGGGTGAAGTCGTTGAGATCAGCGTGACGCACCACCCGGCAGAGCGCTTTTCATTGCGTACCCGGCTGACGCGCGCAGGGTTTTGATGGTGCAGCGGGTGAAATGACACGCCGTGGTGGCGGCGGGTAATTTGCTATTTTTTTATAGCACGTTGCATAAACCCTGACTCACCCGGAACCCGTTTTATCCAATATCCGGTATTTCCAAGCCCTTCAGGCGGCGTAAGCCCGTCTGGCCAGCGCCCGCGCCAGCAAAGCCGCCGGGTCCACCAGAACCAGCTCATCCATTTCCGGAACAGCGCCGAGCGCCAGCGGAATTTCCGTACACCCCAGCACCAGCGTGGACAGCCCGTGCCGCCGGGCCAGCGCCTGGGCCACACCGGCAAAGCAGTCTCGGGCCAGCGCCATGTTGCCGACCTTGACGCCGTGGTAGATACCGTCCATCACGCGTTCGCGTTCTTCGGCCAGCGGAATGTGGCATTGCAGTCCGGCCTGGCGCAGCGCCTGGTCGTACAGCCCGGCGCGGTAGGTGCCCTCTGTGGCCAGCAAGCCCACCTCACGCACGCCGCGGCCGGCCAGCGTGCGGGCCACTTCGCGTGCCACATGCAGCACTTCGAGCTGCGGAAAGCGCTCTTGCAGTTCAGCATGCCAGGCATGCGCCGTATTGCAGGCCACCGCCACCGTGGTGGCTCCCAACGCGGCCAGCTTGCCCATGGCCTGCAGCATCGGGTCCAGCGGCTGGTGCCCGCCCGGGCCGGGCGACTCGAGGGCCGTGCTGCGGTCCGGCACCGGCACCTGCGCCAGCCAGTGCTCGGGAAACGCCTGGTCCGACACGGGTATATTCTGCTCGCGCATGCGGTCTGCGCAGGCCTGTACAAACAGCCGGACAAAGTCCGCGCCTGCGGCCGGCCCCATGCCGCCCAGAATACCCACGATCCGTGTTTTGTGCGTGGACCTGCTCATGATGTGATGCCACTCCTGCAAACCGGCGCGCATGCTCGCGCCATGACCTTCTTCCGGCCACGCCGGAAGGGCTTGATAACTTGACACTCTGGAGCCGCGCGGACCGCGCAGCCTGGCACGAGGCCAGCGCGGCCAATGGCTGGCGGGGCTAACAGGACACCATGCGCCTCACACCCCTTCAGCCTGCGGCTTTACGTGGCGGGCTTGTCGCTCTGCGCCTTCAAGTTGTCCTTGAGCTGCTGACTCATGGGCAAGCCCAGGTTCGTGCCTTTTGGAGGCATGGGCGACTCGAACCATTTGGTGTACAGCTTCGTAAATTCGCCGGACTTCATCAGACGCGCAATGGTGCCATCCACCAGCTTCTTGAACTCCGGGTCGTCCTTGCGCAGCATGCAGGCATAGGGCTCAACCTGCAGCGAATCACCCACCACTTGCAGGGAAGCCGGATTCTTGGAGTTGGCCATCAGGCCGAACAGCAGGATGTCGTCCATGGCAAAGGCCACGGCGCGATCGCTTTCCACCAGCAGCAGCGAGTCGTCATGGTCCTTGCCGAGGATCAGCTGCATGTCCAGGTTCTTTTCAGTGTTGTACTTGCGAATCACCTGGGCGTTCGTGGTGCCTGTGGTACTCGCAACGGTTTTCTTGGCCAGGTCTGCGTAGTTCTTGACGCCGGAGGTCTTCTTGGTCAGCAGGCGCGTGCCGGTGTAAAACATGTTGATGGAGAAAGCCACGTCCTTGCCGCGCACCGAATTGTTCGTCGTCGAGCCGCACTCCAGGTCGTACGTCCCGTTGACCAGCAGCGGGATGCGGTTCTGGGATGTCACAGGCATGTAGGCCACTTCCAGATTGGGCTTTTTGGTCTTCTTGCGCACGTCATCAATGATGGCTTCGGTCAGCTCGACCGAAAAACCCACCGCCTTGGTCGATCCGATCAGGTAGCTGAAAGGCACCGACGCCTCGCGATAAGACACCGTGATCTTGTTGCTGTCGGCCACTTTTTTCAGTGTCTGCGCGCTGGCGGTGGCGGCCAGGCCTGTTGTCAGCAGCACGGCGGTCATGAGGGTCGAGAATTTCATGCGAGTCCTTTCGGGGGCAGGGAGTTGGGAATTTCAGGAAGAAGGCATTGCCAGTGTAGGAACATGAGCAGGATGCGTGCCATTCATTTTCACGGCAAACCCATGTCAAAAACTCATGGTTTACCCATTCCGGGGCGTCAGGCCTGCGGGCATAACCACAGGTCATGGGCGGTGGCGAATTCAGCATTGTTCAAACCTGCCGGCACTGCGTAAAGTGGCGCTCTTTCAAGAACAAAAGACGAAAGGACTTTCATGCATGTCTGTGTGCTCGGCGCGGGAATCGTGGGGCTGGCCACGGCCTACAGCTTGCGTCGTGCCGGCCACGAGGTCACGGTGCTTGACCGCGCCAATCCCGGCAGCGGCGCCAGTGGCGGCAACGGTGCACAGCTGAGTTACTCCTATGTTCAGCCATTGGCTGATCCGGGCATCTGGCGGCAACTCCCCAAACTGCTGCTCTCGCCCTCTTCGCCGCTGAAGCTGCGTCCACGCCTGGACCCCCGGCAGTGGTTGTGGGGCGCACAGTTTCTGGCCGCATGCAAGGGCAGCACGTCGCGCAGCACCACGGCCCAGCTGCTCGAACTGGCGGCGCTCAGCCGGCAGACCTTCGACGCCATGATGAACGAGGAACAACTGGACTGCGATTTTTCCACCACCGGCAAGCTGGTGCTGTATCCGGACCAGCCGTCATTCGCGGCCGCGCGCCGGCAAATGCTGCTGCAGCGCGAACTGGGCAGCAAACAGGAAGCGATGGGTGCCGACCGTTGCGTGGAGATTGAGCCTGCGCTGACGAGCCGCCACCGCCACATTGCCGGCGCCATCTACACGCCCAGTGAATGCGCCGCCGACTGCCTGAAAACCTGCCGTGCGCTGATGGCTGTGCTGCGCCGCCAGGGTGTGCGGTTTTTACTCGCCTCGCCCATTGAGAAACTGGTGATGCGCGGGGGATTGGTGGTGGCTGCGGCCACGCCGCAAGGCCTCGTCGAGGCCGACCAGTATGTGATGGCGCTGGGCGCCCACTCCTCCCGCCTGGCCCGCACGCTCGGCGTGCACCTTCCCGTCTACCCGCTCAAGGGCTACAGCATCACGGTGGAGGTGGGCGAGGCGCCACGCGCGGCGCCGTCCGTGAGCGTGACGGACAGCGCCCGCAAAGTCGTGTTTGCGCGCATCGGCTCGCGCCTGCGGGTGGCGGGCATGGCTGAGCTGTCGGGCTATGACACCGCTGTTTGCCCCGCACAGATTGCCTCACTGAAGGCCACGACCCAAATGCTTTTCCCGCAATGCAACGCGTTGGCGGACCTGAGCCCCTGGGCCGGCATGCGCCCGGCGACGCCCACCGGCTTGCCCATCATCGGCAAGCACGCCAAAGGCCCACGCAACCTGCTGTTCAACACAGGCCACGGCGCACTGGGCTTTACGCTGGCATTTGGTTCGGCGCAGCGCATCAGCCGCTTGCTGAGCCCCTGACCCCTGACACATGCCCCCTGATCACGACTGAGCACAACACCGCAGACAACGGGAGCCGGCTCAGACTGTCCGTGCCAGCGCCTGTTGAAAACAGCGCACAAACGCCCGCACCACGACCGAGCCTGGCTTGCCCGCGGGCAGCACAGCCTTGATGGGCACCGGAATCAGGGGCTCCAGCGCCAACACATCCACGCGCGACAGATCGGCGGATACCGCCGTGCAGGTATCCACCACGGCAATGCCGAGCCCGTGGTGAGCCAGTGCCAACGCCGAGTGATAGGTCTGCACGGTAATGGAGAACTCCAGCCCCACGCCGGCCTCACGACAAGCCTGGTTCAGGCTGCGGCCCACCGGGTCCAGGACGTCGAGCCCAATGACGGGCACCTTGGTCAAATCCGCCAGCGTGACGCTGCCGCGTTTGGTCAGGCGCGCGGCCAGCATGCCTTTGGGCGCGATACAGACCATGCGGCCATCGGCCAGATGCTCCTGCGCCAGCGCTGAATGCACTACCGGGCTGAACAAAAAGCCGACATCCCCTTCCTGCAACGCCAATGCCGAGACAATTTGCGGCGAATGCAGCGCCTTGACCGTGATGGCTACATCAGGATGCCTGACGCGAAACAGCTTGATGGTGTGCGGCAGGATCTCGTAGCTCAGCGCCAGCACGGTCAGAATGCGCAACTCTTTGGCGCTCTCCCCCGTCTTGAGGTTGACCGCCAGACGCTGCACCTCATCGAGCTGTGCAAACAGCCGCTCGATGTGCGGATACAGGGTGAGCGCTTCAGAAGTTGGCGTGAGTCGGCCCTTGCCGCGCTGAAAGAGTGCGAAACCAAGCTGCAGCTCCGCATGCTGCAGGACTCGGCTGACTGCCGGCTGGGTGACATTGATCAGGCGCGCCGCACCGCTGACACTGCCAGTGAGCATGACGGCATTGAATACTTCGATGTGGCGAAGGCGCATGGGTGTCCTGTCGACTCAGTTTTTTTGAACAGTTCCGGATTATGGTGTGCGGCCACGTCAACCGGGCGCGCGGGCATCCGATAGCCAGCAAGCGTTTGCGAGCTGTGTCCTGAAATTGTGTATCAGAATGGCAGGGACGGCAGGGGAAGCGCTTGCACTTACGCTTGCGTTCGCAACTGGTTCGGATCAAACTGGCTGCCGCGCGACTTTCCCCAAGGGAGCTTTCATGAACACATTGAGCCCGGAACAGTTCAAGGCGGCCACCAGACAAGCCTGGGATAAGTCTGCCAGCGGGTGGAACGCTCAAACACGGCCTATCCATGACTGGCTCGCGCAAGCCACATCAGCCATGCTGGATGCTGCCCACATCACAGTCGGCATGCGGGTGCTCGACATCGCCGCAGGCGCCGGGGACCAGACGCTGGACATCGCTCGGCGGGTCGGGCCCGGCGGTTATGTGCTGGCCACCGACATTTCCCCAGGGATTTTGCAGTTCGCACAAGACAACGCGCGCGATGCCGGCTTGTCCAATGTTGAAACCTGCGTCTGCGATGCCGAACATCTGGGCGTTGATGCTGCGAGCTTCAACGCGGCCGTGTCCCGGCTCGGCCTCATGTTCTGCCCCAATCCCCTGCAGGCCCTGCAGCAGGTTCACCACGCCCTGAGACCCGATGGGCATGCCGCTGTGCTGGTGTTCTCCGAGCCGCAACACAACCCCTGCATCGGCATCCTGATGTCAACGGCGCTCAAGCATGCAGGCCTGCCGCCGCGAGATCCATACCTACCGGGAACCTTGATGAGCCTGGGCAAGCCGGGCCTGCTTGACGAGCTGTTCCGCGCCGCAGGATTCACAGACGTGGCGACCACCCGGGTTTCTGCGCCCTTTCGCCTGCCCTCGACCCAGGACTATTTGACTTTCATACGCACGTCGGCCTCGCCGATCGTGCAGATTCTGGGCAACCTGAGCCAGGAAGCCCAGGACGCCGCCTGGGCCGAGATGGAAAACAAGCTCAGCGCATTTCAGTCGCCAGGCGGCTGGGAAGGGCCAAATGAGCTGCTGGTGGCCCGCGGAACCCGGTTGTCCAGCTGATCTGTCGGCCAGCCCGGGACAGACGTAAAAAAGCCGCCCGAAGGCGGCTTTTTGTACTGGCGGAAACGGAGGGATTCGAACCCTCGATGAGGCTCTACACCCCATACTCCCTTAGCAGGGGAACACCTTCGGCCACTCGGTCACGTTTCCAATAAAGCGATTATCTCACGACTTTCAGGCCGGTTTTCAGGCGGCGGGCTGGTCCAGGTCAAAAGCCTTGTGCAAGGCACGAACGGCCAGCTCCATGTATTTTTCGTCAATGACCACGGAGGTCTTGATTTCGCTGGTCGAGATCATCTGGATGTTGATGCCCTCTTCGCTGAGCACGCGGAACATCTTGCTGGCAACACCCACATGGCTGCGCATGCCGATGCCCACGATGCTGACCTTGCAGATCTTGGCGTCGCCGGTGACTTCCTGCGCGCCCAGCGCCGGCAGCACCTTGGTTTTCAGCAGGTCAACGGCTTTGGAATAGTCGTTGCGGTGCACGGTAAAGCTGAAGTCCGTCTTGCCGTCCTTGCTGATGTTCTGGATGATCACATCGACTTCGATGTTGGCGTCGGCCACGGCGCCAAGGATCTGGTAGGCAATGCCCGGGGTGTCTGGCACGCCGAGGACGGAGATTTTGGCTTCATCGCGGTTGAAAGCGATGCCCGATACGATGGCTTGTTCCATGTTTTCGTCTTCCTCAAAACTGATCAAAGTGCCTGATTTGGCTTCTTCGTTGATGTCGATGTCCCAGTCGGTGAAGCTGGACAGCACACGCAGCGGCACCTTGTACTTGCCGGCAAATTCCACCGAGCGAATCTGCAGCACCTTGGAGCCCATGGAGGCCATCTCCAGCATTTCCTCGAAACTCACGGTGTGCAGGCGGCGTGCCTCGGGCACCACGCGCGGGTCGGTCGTGTACACGCCGTCCACGTCGGTGTAAATCAGGCACTCGTGGGCTTTCAGGGCTGCCGCGATCGCCACAGCCGAGGTGTCGGAGCCGCCGCGGCCCAGCGTGGTGACGTTGCCGCCCTCGTCCACACCCTGGAAGCCGGTGATGATCACGACCTTGCCGGCGTCCAGATCGGCGCGCACGCGCTCGTCGTCAATCGACTCGATGCGGGCCTTGGTATAGGCGTTGTTGGTCTTGATGGTGACCTGCCAGCCGGCGTAGCTCACGGCCTGCATGCCTTCGGACTGCAGCGCAATGGCCAACAGCGCACTGGAGGCCTGCTCGCCGGTCGCGGCCAGCGCGTCGAGTTCACGGTGATAGTCGTCACCGGGCCGTGCGGGGGCCAGCTCTTTGGCCAGGCCCAGCAAACGATTGGTTTCGCCACTCATGGCGCTGGGAACCACGACCATCTGGTGGCCGGCCCGCGCCCACTTGGCGACGCGCTTGGCCACATTGCGGATGCGCTCGGTTGAGCCCATCGATGTGCCGCCGTATTTATGAACGATCAAAGCCATTGCAGGATGTCAATTCAGGAGTTGGTTGCAAACATTGCGTGCTGCTTTTTGCAGGCCTCTCATGCCCTTTCTGCATTCTGCAGGGAAGGCTTTGGCAGCCAGCAAAGCTCTCAATTATACCCAGGGCTATTACCTACTCGTCCGTCTGGCCCGCCCCGGCGGTGTAGTGCAGCACCGCGCCGGCGCGCGTCACGTGGCCGGTCGCCACCTTGAGGTGGATCTTGTGCCCGCGGGTGGTGCAGGCGGCAACTTGCGCCAGCAGCTGCTCGAGCTGCGCCGCGCTGGGCGTTGCCTGCTGCAGCTGCAGCCAATGGCGCAGCACATTGGCCTGGCGCGCCTGCGAAAACGCCTGCAGGGCCGCGATGGCAGGCGGCAAGCCGACCGCGGCCAGATCCTGCTGCGCCACCTCCACCAGCAGCGCCTGGGCCTGGGCCGCGTGCCGGGCACTGCGTGCAAAGGTCTCGCGGAACTGCGGAAACGCCTCCGCCAGCGCGGGCAACAGCCGGGCCCGAATGCGGTTACGCGTGAACTGCTCGTCGGTGTTGGTCGGGTCTTCCACCCAGGACAAGCCCCGTTCGACCAGCCAGGCTCGCAGCAGCGCCCCCGGCACCGCCAGCAACGGGCGGTGGTAGGTGATGCCGTCCCGTTCCCACCGCGCCGGCATGGCGGCCAGCCCCGGCAACCCTGCCCCGCGCGACAGCGCCAGCAGCATGGTCTCAACCTGGTCATCGGCATGCTGAGCTATGGCGATGTCCTTGATGGCATGCGGCGCCCATTCTTCACGGGCGACCGCCCCAAAAGCCGCATAACGGGCCTTGCGGGCCGCGTCCTCGGGGCTTTCCCCGGGTGCATGGCGGGCCTGCACGCGTTTCACGGCAAGCGGCACGTTCAACTGCGCACACAGGGCCTGGCAGTGCCGTTCAAAGTCGTCGGCTGCGGCCTGCAGGCCGTGATGGATATGAACGGCCCGGACCTGACCGGGCCATTTCTCGGCGCAGCCCACCAGCAAGGCGGTCGAATCGGCGCCGCCGCTGAGCGCTACAGCGAAAGGCAGGCCCGGAGAGAAAGAAGCCAGCGCTTCGGATAAGCCGTGCGCCGGTCCGCTACGAGCCACGGTGGCCCACCGAAAAATCATTGCGTCCCGTTCGGTCCTCGCCCCGCAGCAGCCACAAAGGCCGCGTGGCGAAACTAACCGGAACGCCGGTCTCGCCGTCCGACGGGCGCAGGCTGCGGTCGAATAGTGAAGTGCCCGGCATGTAGCGCAGCGCCACGCCGGTGCGCCTGGTGCCGGAGGTATTGGCCTGGGCGCCATGGATCATGTAGATGTCGTGCAAAGACATCTGGCCGGGCTCAAGCTCCAGGTCGACCGCGTCATTCTCGTCAAAGCTGCCTTCGGCCATGCGCTGGTTCAGGGTCAGGTCGGTGCGGTCTTCATGCAGGTGAGGATGCAGCACTTTGGYGGCGTGCGAGCCGGGGATCACGCGCAGGCAGCCGTTCTCGCGCGTGCTCGGCTCCAGCGCCACCCAGACGGTGCAGTTGGCCAGCGGGCGGATGGGCCAGTAATGGCCGTCCTGGTGCCAGGGCGTTTCAAAACCTTCGCTGGCCGGCTTGCAGAATACGTGGCAGCCCCACAGGATGACGTCGGGCCCGATCACCTGCGTGACCAGGTCAACGATATCCGGGTTCATGGCGAGATCGAAAAAATCCCGGCTGCCCCGCACGCCCTCATCGTTCTGGCCCTCGATATGGGCGCTCACCAGTTTTTCGGGGCGCACGCCCGGGTTGTTGCGGATCAGCGTGTTCAGCGCATCCTGCATCCGGCGGACCCAGGCATCGCTGAGCCGGAACTGCGGAATAACGTAGCCCTGCTCCCGGTAGTGCCGGATTTCCTGATCGGACAGGCTGGCCATGGCCTTGTTCGCTTGAGCTTGAGCTTGCCGTGGCGCCCTATTTCCCGGCGTCGGCTTTGGTGTCGGTAAAACGGCCGTAGCTTTGCAGCCGTTCGTAGCGGCGGTCCAGCAGTTCCTTGACCTTCAGGTCGCTGACCTGCCGGAACGCGTCGTTGAGCGCCCGCTTCAAAAATGCCGCCATCTGCTTGTGATCGCGATGGGCGCCGCCCACGGGTTCGTTGACGATCTTGTCGATCACGCCCAGAGCCTTGAGCCGGTGTGCCGTGATGCCCAGCGCATCGGCGGCTTCCTGCGACTTTTCCGAGGTTTTCCACAGAATGGATGCACAGCCTTCCGGACTGATCACGGAGTAAATCGAATACTGCAGCATCACCACCTGGTCGGCCACCGAAATGGCCAACGCGCCGCCGGAGCCGCCCTCGCCGATGATGGTGGTGATGATGGGCACCTCGAGCTGCGCCATTTCAAAAATATTGCGGCCAATGGCCTCCGACTGGCCGCGCTCTTCGGCGTCGATGCCGGGGTAGGCGCCGGGTGTATCCACAAAGGTGAACACCGGCAGCTTGAACTTCTCGGCGGTCTTCATGAGGCGCAAGGCCTTGCGGTAGCCCTCGGGCTTGCTCATGCCGAAGTTGCGCAGGCCGCGCTCCCGGGTGTCGCGCCCTTTCTGGTGGCCCAGCACCATGCAGGCAGTGCCGTTGAAGCGGGCCAGGCCGCCCACAATGCTCAGGTCGTCCGAGAAATGCCGGTCGCCGTGCAGCTCCACAAAATCGGTGAAGATGTCGTTGACGTAATCCAGCGTGTAAGGCCGCTCCGGATGGCGGGCGATCTTGGTGATCTGCCAGGGGTTCAGGTCGCTGTAGATGTCTTTGGTCAGCTGCTGGCTTTTCTTGGCCAGCTGGTCGATTTCTTCCGAGATATCTACGGCCGACTCGGTCTGCACGTAGCGCAGCTCTTCAATTTTCCCTTCAAGCTCCGCAATGGGCTGCTCAAAATCGAGAAAGGTTTTTTTCGCCATGTAATGCTCCTCAAGGCTTCTTAAAACTTAAGGCCTGTTACCGTTACTTTTGCTCGGTACCCAGAACCGGTAATGGGTCCAGCGAGCGCCAAATATACCAAGTTGCGACACTGCAATACGGCGCCCAGGCCGCAGCCACCTCGCGCGCATCGCTGCGGCTGACGGATTCACCCGAAAAATAGTTCTGGCTGATGCCGCTGATCAGGCCGAGATCGTCCAGCGGCAGCACGTTGGGACGCATCAGGTAAAAAATCAGAAACATCTCGGCCGTCCAGCGGCCAATGCCGCGGATGGCCACCAGCTCGGCAATGATGGCTTCGTCGTCCATTGCCTGCCAGTCTTTCACATGGACCGCGCCGGTATCGAAGTGTATCGACAGGTCTACCAGGTACTCCACCTTGCGTGCACTCAGGCCCGCAGCCCGCATGTCGTTAACCTTGAGCCTGAGCACGTTGGCGGGCGTGATTTTCTTGGGCAGGGCCGAGAACTTTGTCCAGACGCTCTGGGCCGCTTTCACGGAGATCTGCTGCCCCACGATGCTGCGCGCCAGCGTGCTGAAGGCATCGCCTCTTGCATGAAGACAGGCATCACCAAACTGGGGAATCAGCCGCTTCATCACCCGGTCTTTCTTGACCAGGTGCTTGCATGCGTCGCCCCAGTACTCTGGCACCGTGGTGGCGGGCTCGGGAACATCGGCCAGTTCAACGCTGGCGGGGCCGGTTTTTACTATCTTTTTCATGGTTGCCCGCGCCCGCACTGCGCCGATGGGTAGCCAGAATGCGCAAAAAAATGATTACGCCCTGAACTCACGATTGCACCTCCCAGGTAGTGCCTGCAGGTGAATCCTTGAGGACAATGCCCTGGGCCAGCAAATCGTTGCGGATGCGGTCTGCCTCGGCGAAGTTTTTCGCTTTCTTGGCATCGGCACGCTGAGCGATCAGTTGCTGGATGCTGGCGTCATCCAGCCCCGCGCCGGCCTGAAGGTAGCGACCGGGAGCGCCCTGCAGCAAGCCCAGGCAGCCGCCCAGGCTCTTCAGCAAACCGGCCAGTTCGGCGGAACGGGTTTTGTTGACTTCACCGGCCAGATCAAACAGCACCGCCACGGCTTCGGGTGTGCCGAAGTCCTCGTCCATGGCAGCCTTGAAGCGCGCTGCAAACGGATTGGCCCAGTCAATCGACACGTCGGCCGGGCTGACGAGGTCCAGCGCCGTGTAGAGGCGCTTGAGCGAATTGCGGGCGTCGTCGAGGTGGGCGTCGCTGTAATTCAGCGGGCTTCGGTAGTGCGCACGAACGATGAAAAACCGCACCGTTTCGGCGTCGTATTTCTGCAGCACTTCACGGATGGTAAAAAAGTTGCCCAGCGACTTGGACATCTTCTCGTTATCAACCCGCACAAAGCCGTTGTGCACCCAGAAGCGTGCCAGCGGCTTGCCGTTGGCGCCTTCGCTCTGCGCAATTTCGTTTTCATGGTGCGGAAACTGCAGGTCGGCCCCGCCGCCGTGAATGTCAAAAGTTTCGCCCAGCGTCTGGCAGCTCATGGCAGAGCATTCGATATGCCAGCCCGGCCGGCCGGACCCATAGTCACTATCCCATTTAGCTTCCGGTGGCTCGGCAGGCTTGGCGCGTTTCCAGAGCACGAAGTCCAGCGGATCTTCCTTGCCGTCCAGCACCGCTACGCGCTCGCCCGCCCGCAGCTCATCGAGTGATTTGCCGGAAAGCTTGCCGTAGCCCGGAAATTTGCGCACCGCATAGTTCACGTCCCCATTCGAAGAACGGTAGGCCAGGCCCTTGGCCTCCAGCGTGCTGATCAGCGAAAGCATCTGCGGTACGTATTCCGTCGCGCGCGGCTCCAGGGTGGGCGGCTCGATGCCCAGGGCTCCGATGTCCTGGTGCATGGCGACGATCATCTCGTCGGTCAGCGCGCGAATGGTGATGCCGCGCTCGACCGCCCGTTTGATGATCTTGTCATCGATGTCGGTGATGTTGCGCACATAAGTCACCTGCAGGCCGCTGGCCTTGAGCCAGCGTTGCACCACGTCAAACGCCATCATCATGCGCGCATGGCCGATGTGGCACAGGTCGTAAATCGTCATGCCGCACACATACATGCGGACATGACCGGGGACCAGGGGAGAAAAATCTTCCACGTCACGCGACAGCGTGTTGTAAATGCGAAGGCTCATGGAGTATCTGGATGCGTGGCCTGACTGGAATCGGTCGATCGGTCAGAGGGGAGACAGGAAACGGAATCTGGCGGACAGTTTTGGGCGCAGAAAAATATAAAAACGGAATGCAAAAGAAGCTGCCATAAAGGGGAAAGCACGATTTTCGGGCGGCAACGAACTATACCCCCTCAGCTACAATTGGTCAGTATATCCAGCCGACCTGACAGCATGCAGCATGCGGAAAATCCAGGGGCCACTGAAAAGCCGGACCGTTTCAGGGCGATTTTCTGCCCGACGGGTAACCAACGCTTCCAAACAATTGCGAGATTTCTCATGCCCACGCGCGCACCGTTCTCAAGCAACTCACGCAACCCCTTGCCGGCGGCCCTGCGCATGCTGTTGCTGGCCGCCATGCTGTCGGTATCCGCAGCCCATGCCGACGACTACGCCGATGTCAGCCGCCTGATACGGGCCGGCCAATACCCCGAAGCGCTGGCCAAGGCCGACCAGTACATCGCCGCAAAGCCACGCGACCCCCAGATGCGTTTCTTCAAGGGTGTCATCCAGACCGAAACCGGCAAGACCGGCGACGCGATTGCCACCTTCACCAAAATCACGGAAGAATATCCCGAGCTGCCGGAGCCTTACAACAACCTGGCAGTGCTCTACGCCGGCCAGAACCAGTTTGACAAGGCCAGGGCTGCGCTTGAAATGGCGATCCGCACCAACCCCAGCTACGCCACCGCCCACGAAAACCTGGGCGACGTCTACGCCAAGCTCGCCAGCCAGGCCTACAGCAAAGCCCTGCAGCTTGACGGTGGCAACACCAGTGTGCCGTCCAAGCTGGCGCTGATCCGCACCTTGTTGTCAGCCGACCCCAAAGGCCAAAAGCCGGCCGCCGCTGGCGCGCAGGCATCCAGCCCGACGGTTGCCAGGCCCGCCCCTGCATCCGGGGCATCGCCCCGGTAGCCCGTGCTTCGCATTGCATGAGCCGCTGCCCTGAGACCTGCGCTGGACCGACAGCAGCGACACGATGGTGGTAACCTTTGGCAAACTGGCCAGAGGCGCTAAAACAGGCCGTGCCAGGCGCTCGTGGGGGGCAATACCCCTCGCCGGAGCAGCCAGTGAAAATATTTTTTTGAAGAGGTAATTCAATGGCATTTGCCAAACTCGCCATGTCCGCCATGTTGACCCCATTCAGCCCGGCTCGCCGCGCAGCGCTTGCGGCAGTGGCTGCATCTGCCGTCATCGCCTGCCTTGCCGGCCCGGCCCTGGCGCAAAGTGCCCCCAAGGTGAAGTTTGTGACCAGCGAAGGCGAGTTCGTGGTCGAGGTCTACCCCGACAAAGCGCCCAAAACAGTCGAAAACTTTTTGCAGTACGTCAAGGACAAACACTACGACGGCACCATTTTTCACCGCGTGATCAGCAACTTTATGGTGCAGGGCGGTGGCTACGATGCGAAATATGCCGAGAAAAAGACCCGCCCCCCGGTAGTCCACGAAGGCCGCGAAGCCCTGGCCAAAGGCGGCGCCAAAAACGTGGTGGGCACACTCGCCATGGCCCGCACCAACGACCCCCATTCGGCGTCATCGCAGTTTTTCATCAACGTCAAGGACAACGACTTTTTGAACCCGACGCCGATCCCGCCGGGCGACCCGGTGCCACGGTTTGAGTACCAGGGCCAGGTCTATGAAAACACGCCACGCGCGCAACTCGTCAACGCTCCCCAGCTCTACGGCTACACGGTGTTTGGCAAGGTCATCAGCGGCATGGACGTGGTGAACAAAATCAAATCGGTGCCCACCGGCCCCGGCGGCCCCTTCCCCACGGACGTGCCTAAAACGCCCGTTCTCATCCAATCTGCAACCCTCGTCAATTAATCAATTGACTCACTGATACAGGAACCACCATGAGCAACCCGAAAGTCGAACTCCACATCAAAAACTACGGCGTGATCACGCTGGAGCTGGATGCCGCCAAGGCACCCAAGACCGTCGCCAACTTCCTGAGCTACGTCAACAAGGGCCACTACGCCAACACCGTTTTTCACCGGGTGATTCCCGGCTTCATGGTGCAGGGCGGCGGCTTTGAAGTCGGCATGAAACAAAAGCCCACCGACGCCGAGATCGAGAACGAAGCCACCAACGGCCTGAAGAACGACAACTACACCGTCGCCATGGCCCGCACCAATGCGCCGCACTCGGCCAGCTCACAGTTTTTCATCAACGTGGCTGACAACGGCTTTTTGAACCACACCGCACCCAGCGCATCGGGTTGGGGCTATGCCGTGTTTGGCAAGGTGGTGGCGGGCACCGAGGTCGTTGACAAGATCAAGGCCGTCAAGACAGGCCGCAAGGGCTTTCATGACGACGTGCCGCTCGAAGACGTGGTGATCGAAAAAGCGGTAGCGCTGGCCTGAAGCCCTTCGGACTGAGCCTGCCCAAGTCCAGCCCGTGACCTCCTCCTTGACCGTGCCCCAGATCGCGGAGCTCCATGCACCGCCTTCCTGGCGCACGGTCGATTTCATCGCAGACCTGCATTTGCAGGCCGGGGAGCCTGCCACCTTCACGGCCTGGAGGCATTACCTTGAGAGCACGCCTGCCGATGCGGTGTTCATTTTGGGCGACCTGTTTGAAGCCTGGGTCGGTGACGACGCGGTAAGCGATGACCTGTCGGCCCCAGCGACTGGCCTGGAGACCAAACCAGAAACCAGCTTTGAAGACCGCTGCGCCCGCCTGCTGGGCGAGACGGCCGGCCGGCTGGCTGTTTTTTTCATGCACGGCAACCGCGACTTCCTGGTGGGCCAGACACCGGCCGGCCCAACGCTGATGGACCTGTGCAACATCACCTTGCTGGCTGATCCGACTGTGCTGGTGTTTCCAGGCCAGTCCGCCCACCGCTGGCTGCTGTCGCATGGCGATGCGCTGTGCCTGGGTGATGTGGACTACCTGAAGTTTCGCCAGCAGGTACGCAGCCCCGACTGGCAGAAGGCCTTTCTGGCCAAACCGCTGGCCGAACGCCTGGCCATTGCGCGCGGGCTGCGCCTGCAAAGCCAGCAGCAGCATGAACGCCGCAGGCAATCGGGGGCTGGCTATGCCGATGTGGACGCCCAGGCCGCCCGCCAGTGGCTGGAGGCTGCGGGGGCACGTACCCTGATTCACGGCCATACTCACCAACCGGCGGTGCATGACCTCGGCCAGGGTTTTGTACGTGTGGTCCTCAGCGACTGGCACGCAGAGGCCAAACCGCCGCGCGCCGAAGTGCTGCGCCTTTCTGCCGGCGGCCTGCGGCGCATTCCCCTGCTGTAGGTCCGGCTGCCGGCCTGCTCACAAAAAGCCTGCAATCGACACACCCGCTTCATGCTGAACTGGTTGCGAACACTGCTGGGGCGCGTCCGTGCCGATCCTGGCGCCATTCCCGAGACCCTGTGGCTGGACACGCTGGCCCACTACCCTTTTCTGGCCCGGCGCCCCGCGGCCGAGCAGTTACACCTGCGGACCCAGGTCAGCCAGTTTCTGACCCAAAAGGAATTCAGCGGTGCGCACGGCCTCGTCGTCACGGACGAGATGGCGGTTGCGATTGCTGCGCAGGCCTGCCTGCCCGTGCTGCACCTGGGCCTCGACTATTACGACGACTTCAAAGGCATCGTGGTGCACCCGGGGGCCATGCTGGCGCGCCGCGAGGTCACGGACGGCAGCGGCGTGGTGCACCGCTACAGCGAAGTCCTGCTGGGCGAAGCCATGGATCGGGGCCCCGTCACCCTGAGCTGGCAGGATGTGGCTGCCGCTGGTGAATCGGCCAGCCATGGCTACAACGTCGTGGTTCACGAATTCATCCACAAGATCGACATGCGTGACGGCGCCGCCAACGGTTGCCCGCCCCTGCCCTCGCGTGCGGCACGCGAGGCCTGGCAATCCGTGATGCAACCGGCCTATGACGGCTTTTGCGAACAGGTTGCCATGGCCGAACGTTTTGGCGGCGCGCCACCCTGGCTGGACCGCTACGGCGCCACGTCACCGGCCGAATTCTTCGCCGTGACCTGTGAAGCGTATTTTGTAAACCGCCCTCGCTTTGCGCAGGACTTCGCGGCCCTGGCTGGGCTGTTTGATGAATACTTCAAGAGAAACAAGGCCTCAGCCCATTAAGGACAGGGAAGTACAAGGAAGAGCAGAGTAGCACAGGGGAAACGGCTATCTATTTGATAGCATCCTGGCCGCATGCGCTGAAAATTCGGGGCCGGCAGGTGCTTGAGTATTTCCTCGTATGGCATGCCGACGCGATAGCCGGCCGGCCATGGGCAACTGCAACGCCCATTATTTCTTGCCCAGTGATGTCAGGCCGCTGGCACTGACATCCCTGAGATGAACACCCCGGCTGGCTCATGCCTCCATGCCGCACCAGAATGCAGCGCGAAGAACGCAGACCGGGAGCGTGAAAGCCCAAGCCAAACCCCTGCGCTGCGGGAGGTCAGCTCAACGCTTGAGCAACACCTTCAACACGTTCTGCACACGCCTGGCGTTGCCGGCATCGAAGTCGGCTGCCAGCACCTGGGCGGCGTCTTCACCCCAGGTTTCAGCGGGCGCGGGCGCGTTGCGCCGGGTCAGCAGCTGCAGTTGCAACATGCGACGGGCGCTGAGGTGCTCGGCAGGCGTGGGCAGTTCGGCGGCAATCTCCAGGCGCAGCAAGGCCTCGGACGCGTCCTTGCCTGAGGGCGCGCCAACCGCCTGAACCCAGCGGTTGCGCACGGCGGGCGCGACCTGCTTGCCCAGCTCCTGCGCGCCGGGCAGCAGCGACGGATCGCGCTTTTCCCAGGCGGTGATCAAGTGGGTCAGCACTTCACCATGGGCCTGCATGGCGAGCTTTTTCAGGGCGTGGTTGGCGGCCTCAAAGGCTTCGCGTTGGGCGCGGAAAGCGGCATCGCCCAGGCGCGGACCGCGGTCTTCGAAGGCCGGGCGGTCATTGCCGCGAGGGCCCCGGTCGTCACGGCCGGAACGGCTGCCATCGCGGTCGGGGCGGTAAGGCTCGAACTTGTTGTCAGTGCTTTGGCGCGGGCCGCCCGGGCGCGAATCCTTGCGGTCACCGAATTTTCCGCCTCGTCCTGCGGGCGCTGCTTCAGCCTTGCGCATGCCAGGGCGGTCATCACCGCGCATGGCCACGATGGGCCTGGGTGCGGCTTTGGGCGGCGGCGGGGGCTCAGCGGGTGCAGAGGCAGGCTCGCCGGCTTGCGCAAACTCGGTGGCGGCCGCTTCAGAAGCGGCTTCCATGACGGGCGATTGGTCTGCTACTGTTTCCGTAGCTTCCTGCGTAGATTCAACGGAGGCTTCGGCATCATCTCCCGCTGCAACAGGTGTTTCGTTGGCGGCGGCAAGCACGGCCTCGACCGAAAGAGCCGACGGCACGTCGGACTCCGATGTAGCCGCAGGTGCGGGTACGGGCGCAGGGGCCGGCACGGGAACCTGGCCACGAACAATCGCCTCAAGCGCCTTGGCGGCGGCGTGGATTTTTTGCGCATCGCCGCTGGCCGTGGCGGCTTCCACCGCTTTGGAGGCCTCGAGCACCATGCGGTCGAACTCGCCAAGCGCAGCTGCTGCTTTTTCGCGCTCGGCGGTTTTGCGCTGGAAGGCGTCATCAATCGGCTTGCGAAAAGCGTCCCACAGTTTTTGCTCCTGCTTGCGCTCAATCGGCACACTTTGCGCCTCATGCTGCCAGCGCTGCTGCAGGGTCTTGACGGCATCAATGCGCAACTGGGGCTCAGCCCCCAGAACTTGCGCCTCTTCAATCATGGCTTTGCGGTGCGCCAGGCTCTCGTTGCGGGCGGCCGTTAGCGGTGCATCAGCCGCATCCATGGCGGCTTTCCAGACAGGCTGGATTTCGGCAAAGGCCTTTTCACCCAGGTGCCCCGCTTCGCGCCATTTCTCCACAAACCCGTTAAGGCTGCGAATGTGATGCTTCCAGTCGGTGTTGGTCTTGTTGGCTTCGGCCCAGGCCAGCACTTCATCAATCAGTGCGCGGCGCTGAGCCTTGCTGGCCTCCGTCTGCTCCTTGACTTTTTCGAGCCAGGTTTCGACCACTTTATGGGCTTCATTGCAGGCGTCGTCAAAGCGCTTCCACAGCGCATGGTTGGGCGTGCCGCCCTGATCGCTGGTCTTCCATTGCTCGCGCATGGCGCGCAAGGCTTCCTGTTGCTTGCGGCCGCCCATGGGGTGCGCCACCAGCGCTTCGGCTTTCACCACCAGCTCTTCACGGATCTGGTCGGCGCGCCAGCGCTGCCAGCCTTCCAGTTCACCCGCAGCCGTCAACGCGGCGTGGGCGGCGGCTTCGAGCTTGCTGTCGATGTGGCGGACATGCTCTTTCAGTGCATGGCGCAGGTCAGCGGCGACTTTGGGTGTGGACTTGCCATGGCCTTCAGTGACTTCGTGCTCCAGCCTGGCCAGTGCCTCCTGCACGGCCGCCGTCGCCTTCTCGCGCATGTCCTGCAACACGGCGGGGTCGATTTTGGCCTTGGGGGCGCGCGTCGGCTGCTCGCCCGCAGGCGCCGGCACACCGCGCGCGGCACGCAGTTCGTCGGCCCACACCGGCACGGCGGGCAGCGGCGCCGCCGCGTCCTCCGCGGCTTTCACAGCCACGGCCAGGGCCCCCTGGAACGCGTCCCACACAGCGAGCAACTGGCCACGCGAGGCATCCAGCAGCGGTGGAAACTTGGCATCGACACTGGCCCAGTTGGCGTCGTGCATGATCTCGTCGGCCTGGTTCTGCCAGTGCGTCACGTCGGTGCGCAGCGTATCGAGCGCCGCTTCCGCATCGCGCCAGGGTTTGATCGACAGCACCTCGATGCGCTGCGCAATCAGCACGGCGGCTTCGCGCTGCACCTGGGTGCGATGCTGCAGGTCCTCGATGGTTTTGACGCGCTCGGCCAGTTGTACCTTCAGGCTGGCCAGGGGATCCCGGGACAAGGGAGCGCCGGCTTTGGCGGCATCGCGCTGCCAGGCCAGGGCATCGGCCAGATTGAGTTTGGGCAAGGCGAGCAGGCCCTGCGCTTTTTCCGCCCATTCAGCCGCCACGGCTTCCTGGCCTTTGCTGCGTTTGACTTCGTCGAGCTTTTCCTTGAGGGGTTTGGCGGCGCCCTTGTCGCGGTTGGCCAGGTCCTTGTAGACCTCGGCCATCTGCTCTGCCGTGGGCTCCGTCACCAGCCACTGACGGATGCGCGCCGCGCGCTCGCCCGAGGTAGGCGCTGAAAACGCGCCGCCCGTCAGGCCATCCAGCGGATGGGCTTCAGGCGATTTGGCCGGGCCGGTTTTCACGGCGGATGCATGTGCCGGGGTGGCGTCGGCTTTGGAAGATTTGGACATGGGAAAACGCAGCATAAAAAATTAATAACACTCGGTTCGAGAAAAACAGCCGAAGACGGCACGCGAGCCGGGGCGCCCTGTGCTCCGGGATGCTTGCGCCATGCCAGCACTTGCTGCCATGGGTAGGGCAATGGGTGGTGAACCGTCAGCGGGGAAAGCGGGTCGCGGCGTACAAGGCCTTTACCTCCTGCGCCCCACCCTCACGCTTTAAAAAATAAAGCACTGCGCGTATTTTCGCTGTTTTTAGGGCATCGCCAAATTAAGTTCGGCGCGTGGCGTCCATTTGGCCTCTGGCGGCACCGCTTTGGCGGCCCCCAGAAAGAGGCGATCAGGTGGCAGATTTCGGGTGGCGAGATAGTCCTTGACGGCCATGCCGCGCTGCACCGCCAGCTCGCGCATGGCGTCATCGCTCACGTTGATGTCGGCCAGCAGCAGTTTTTCCATCTCGGGCACGGGCAGCTCTTTGGCCAGGCCGATGAGGTTGCGCGGTTTGGGCATGTCCGCGCGTTTATAGACCTCCTTGAGCAAGGTGGGGTACTCGGCGGCGCTGATGCTGACCGCGGCCCCGGTGGTACCGCCCTCTTTGACCGTACTGCGCCGCTTTTCGGCCCCTACCAGTTCATCAAGCCGCTCGCGCTTGAAACCCTCACGCTCGGCCTCCAAACTGCTGGTGCCAACTACCGTGAGCTTGAGCGCAGGTCTATCAGCCAGCGCCTTGGCCACCTTGTCGAGCCCTGCCCTGGCTTCTGGCCCCAGCTGGGCGCTGCCGGTCTTGAAACTGACGGTGCTCAACTCCTCTGCGCCACCGCCCAGCGCACTGGCCAGCAGGCTGAACGGTGCGGTAATTGCCTTGACGATCACATTGACAATGACCTTGACGATGATGGGGCCGAGGCTGAACTGCGGGTCGTTCAACGAGCCGCTGATGGGCAAGTCCAGGTCAATCACGCCGTTGCGGTCGGCCAGCAACGCTACCGCCAGCTTGACCGGCAGGCTGGCGGTGGAACCCTCGACCTTGTCACCAAAACTGAGCTGATTGAGGATGAGCTTGTTGGTGGCGGTGAGCCGCCCGTCAGGCAGAACCACATAGTTGACGTCCATACTGAGCTTGCCGCGGCTGATACCGTACCCGGCGTACTTGACGGCATAGGGCGAAAGCGGCGGCAGCTCCAGGTCGCGCACCTTGCCGGTGATGTCAAGCGCAAGCGGCTTGGCCAGCGGGTTGAGCTTGCCCAAAATCTCCAGCGACGCCGTGCCCTCGGCCCGGCCTCGCAGCTCCAGGTCGGCCATGTTGGGCGTCGTAGCCGTGCCGCTGCCCGGCGTGCTGGATGTCACCACCGGGGACACCGAGGAGAACGCGCTGAGCTTGCCGGTCAGGTCGCTCAGGTTGGCCGAATAGTTGGGTTTGACAAAACGGTCCGAAAACAGCACCTTGCCGTTGACCAGGCTCATGGGGCCAAAACTCACTGCCGGAGGCGGGCCGGGGCTGGCGGCGGGAGGGGTCGAAGCAGGCGATTGCGCTACGGTTTGCGAGCCTTTTGGCGCTACAGCCTCTGTTTGACGGGCACCACCAGCTATGGTTTTGGTAGCCGCTTGAGATGCGGGCGTGAAAGCGGCGATCGTTGCCGTGCCCCCCGCCGTGCTGGCAGAGGCGCCCGGCTTGAGCAGGTCTTGCAGGTTGATGCGGCCCTCGGGTGTGACGATCACGCGGGCGAAGAAGTCTGTCAACACGGTTTCCTTCACGTCCACCCGCGTGGCCTTGGCCGGGTCCAGCGCAAAATTCAGGCCGCGCAGGTTCAGCGCCTTCCAGGCCAGCAAGTCTTCGCTGGGCGCCAGCGTATTGGCCTTGAATTCTTCCAGCGCCACATCGCCGGCAACCTGGGCCTGTGGCCCGGCCGGGGTCTGGCGGTAGGCCACGCGGCCCTTGAAGCTGGCGTCTGCGCGCAGCAGCTCGATGTTGAGCGTGTCGGCAAAGTAAGGCTCAAACGCCTGCGCCGGCAGCCGGTCCACCACCAGCTGGCCCTGTGCCTGCAGCGGCACGAGGCCCACACTGCCCTTGAAGTCAAGCTTGCCGGGTTCAAAATGCCCGGCAGCCAGGCGCAAGGAGGCGGTGAGCGGCATGGGCTTGGCCGCTTGCGCCCTGGCCGAAGGCCGGTCATCAAGCACCAGACCGCCCAGTTGGGCCCTGGCCGCCGAAACCTCAAACGCGACCGGTTTGGCGCCGGCCTTGTCGGAAAACGATATGGCGCCACCATCAAGCAGCACCTCGTTGATGGCCACGGCCCAGGAAGGCGCGTCTGCTTTGGTGGCGACGGGCGCTGACGGCGGCGATGGCGATGGCGTGCTGTGGCTCACCATCCAGCGCTCATACATCCAGCGTTTGCCGCTGTCGCGGTCGATCTTCGCCCTGGGCTGGGTCAGCTGCATTTTGGCGGATTTGAAGGTCTGGCCGGCCACATCGATGCCCACCTCAAACAAGTCCACACGCTTGATGGACACCAGCGAGGTTTTGCCTTGCGCCAGCACCACGTCGCTGACGGCGATCTGCGGGGCCGTGACCTGCAGCGCCTGGCCCTTGTCGCCGCTAGCGGCCTGCCACGTCACGCCCAGTTGGGCATCGAGTTGGCCGTTCAACGCTGGAAGCAAAAACTCGCCAACGTACTTGGCTGCCATGTTGAGCGGCCACGCAGCCACTGTGGACGTGACCTGGGCCGCCTGGTCGGTGGCCGTTCCGCTGAAGGTCAACAACGCCGGGGTGGCGGCCGGCTCGGGCGCGGTGGCTTTCGCAGAAACCCCGGCCGCCATCGCCTTTGCCTTTGTCAGTGCTTTTGTGTTGGCGCCTGCCGCTGCAGCGGGCGGTTCCTGGATGGATTGATCCAGCCCTACCGATCCGTTGAACCGCAAGGGTGCGCCGGCGGCAAACGGCACGGCAATGGCCGACGCGTCCAGTGCGATGCCAGCCAGCCGGATCTGGGCAGGCGAGCTCAGGGTTTCATCCAGCCAGTTCAGTGCACCACCGCGCACGGTGACCTTGCCCACCTGCACTTTCCAGGGCGTCGCCGCCGTGGAAACCGCTGCGGCGGGCGGGATCACCGGTGCGCTGACCGCGGCCTTTGGTTGGACATCGTTTGGTGGGGTTGCTCCCGGTTTCTGGCCGTCAGCTCCCATGTTTTTTGCAGCGCTTTGCCTGCTGGAAGGCAGCACATTCAGGCGCCCGGCCCGGTCCCGCGTGATCTGCAGCGTAGGCGCGGTGAGCTCCGCCGCAGAGAGTTTGACGAATTGCTCCAGTGGGCGCACGTCGTCCATGCTGATCTGCAGCCGATCGAAAGACAGCAAGTCCCGGCTTGACGACGAAGCCGCCGACAAGACGGGGCCTGGAACAGTCAGCAGGCGGACCTTTTCTGCCGTCGCCGTGCCCGATATCCTGACTACGGCGTTCGGCGTCTGCTCAAACGCCACCTTGACATCGGCATGCAGTACCGCGCTTTGCAGCCGGAACGGCAGGCTAGCCGGCCAGTAAGCCAGGTAGGGGCTCAGGTCAAAGCCGCTAAGCGTGACGCTGGCGTCGGTCTTGCGGGTCTGTGCAAAGGGCGTACCGACGGCCGCCGTGTCGAAACTGCTGCCATTGAGCCGGAAAGCCAGGTGCGGCGTGGTTTTGATCTCGCGCTGGGACTGCAGGTTGCTCAAAAAAGGCACTGTGAGCTGCAGGTCCCGCAGCACGTGGGTCTTGCTCACCGACTGGTCGATAAAGTCCAGTTGACCGCCATTGAGCTCCAGGTTGTAGAGAGCAAACCGCTGAGGCTCACCAGGCACCTCGCCTGCGGAGGCCTTGAAACGGTCCAGGATGTCGTCAATGTCGTAGCGCCCTTCCCCAAGATAAGTCAGCGAAGCCGCGGGTTCCTGCACCACGATCGCATCGGCCACCGGTGCCAGCCGCAGCAGGGACTCGAGTTCCGCATCTATATAGATACGCTTGATCGTGAGCTGAGGCGCTGCGCTGGCCTGGGCACTCCCGGCTGCACCCGGTGTAGTGGCGCTTGCTGGACTGGTTTTGGCGATGACGAGGTCATTGAGAGTCAGCTCCAGCGACCACGGCTTGAAGTCCACTTGCCCCACGGTCACCCGACGACCCAGTTTTTCGGAGGCAATTTTTTCCAGCTGCGATGTCAGGATGACGGGGACCACCGCATAGGCCAGCGCCCACAACAGCAACAGCCCCCCGAAAGCCCAACTCGCAYGGCGCCGCCACGACGGTGACCGGACCCAAGCGCTGGCCTTGGCCTGAAAACTCTTTCCCCCCGCCCACCACTTGTTCTTCAATTCATTGCTTGGCATAAGACCCGAGTTTTTTATGGCCGGGCCAAAAGGTCAATGATTTATTTGAAAAAAAGTGGTGATTCAAAACGAAAAACCCCGACCAGCTTGACTGACCGGGGTTGACGGCGGGCGTAATGCTCATGCCGTCGGTCTTCGCAAAAGGAGAGAGTAATCGTCTCACAGTGCGATAGAAGCAAGTGATTGCTTCCAGTTTTACCGGGGTTGGTTACCCAGCGGGAGCCTGAATCAATCAGGCAACTAGAGGTTAAACCGTCGACAGGCCGGGGGCAAGTCCAAATTTTCAATCGTCGGCACAGGAGTGATTGCCGTTTTCTTGAGGCAGCGCCGGGGGAGCCCTGCGCCTGCAATGAGAAGCTATCTGGCAGACACACGGGATTTTGGATGACAGTGAAATTTGAGTAAGTAAATTTAACTGGGGCGGTTCTTCAAAAGGCAGCGCAAAAGGCAGCGAGGCAACGCTACAGCTCGCTCTTTGGCCATTTTTTGAGTAAAAAGCAGGGGCTAAATTCACTTTTATGCATATAAAACAACTTTGTTATTCTTGACAGGTTATTAAAGCGACCACTAAAATTCGGCTTGCTCCCAAAACCACCTAGGGGCAACCCGAATCCGCTGCCGATCCCGGCAACGTCAAACAAGGGTCAACACCCGCAAGGCCAAGCCTTGGTTTGATGGCGACCCAATCAAAGTCTGCATGGCCCCCGCGCCTTTGCAGGCGTAGAAAGGAGTGCTATGACAGCGCTAGGAAACCATGGCTTGATGCCGTACCTTGAGGCGCACTTCAAAAGTGCACGCAGCAGTGTTTCAAATATTGCTGACGACATTGCCCAAGGCTTTTTCGAGATCATCCACAACAGCTTTGCCCTGCTGGGGCTGGCCGTTGTGTTCGCGGTGATTACGCTTGTTGCCCGGCCCGATCTGCGTCAGGCCGGTGAATCCGAACTCATCACCTGGCTGCAGGAGCGCCAGGAGGAAGCGATCGGCTTTACCGAGCCCGCCGCCATTGACCGGGCCACCGCATCCAACCCGAAAGACCTGCCGTCCCAACAGGCGGCAGTGGCTTACTGGTTGAGCAAAAAATACGGCGTGGCGGCAGAGCCCCTGAGCGTTCTGGTGTCGGAGGCGTTTGAGATTGGCCAGAAGGCCAAGCTTGACCCCACCCTGATTCTGGCCATCATGGCGATCGAGTCGGGTTTCAACCCTTTTGCCCAAAGCCCGGTCGGCGCGCAGGGCTTGATGCAGGTGATGACCAAGGTGCATCACGACAAATATGAAAACTTTGGCGGCAAGCTGGCGGCGTTTGACCCGGTTACCAACCTTCGCGTCGGGGTTAAGGTACTGCAGGAGTGCATTGCCAGGGCCGGCTCGATCGAGGGCGGCCTGAAGTATTACGTGGGTGCGGCGAACATGGAAGATGACGGCGGTTACGCCGGGAAAGTCATGGCCGAGCACGCCCGCCTGCTGGCGGTGGTGGGGAGCAAGCGCCTTTTGCCCTCGCCATTCTTCGCTTCCCCGGCGCCTGCGCGCCCCATGCCGGCCTCGTTGCCGGCAAAACCCGGCGCGGTGGATGCCGGCGACGGCAGCAAAACGCCTGAAAAAGTGGCGCTCCTCAGCCGCTCCTGAGCCCCTCTGTTTCCTGGCCGCCAGCCCTTTGCGGGTGGCTGGGCGCACTCTCCTTCCATGCCGGGCTCCACCCCGGCTTTTTACTTTTGAACCCACGCCTGCCCCCGAACGCCCGGCCTCAGTTACACTAGCGAGGTGCGCGACTGGCGATAGGTATCATGGTCTTGCCGGCCATTGATGCTGACGTGGGGACACCACTGGGAAGCGCACCGCTCAAAGCCGTTTGGCCACAGCGTTCAGCCGTTCGCCTGGGCAGCCCTTGCTTCCTTGCTACCCAAGGACAAGGATCAAAGTCTTGAAGGACTGCCATGTACCATCGCAATATTCTGGTCGAACAGACCGACCCCGAAATTTTCGCTGCCATCCAGGCTGAAAACGCCCGGCAGGAACACCACATCGAGCTGATTGCCAGCGAGAACTACGCCTCGCCCGCCGTCATGGCAGCCCAAGGCTCGCAGCTCACCAATAAGTACGCCGAAGGCTACCCCGGCCGCCGTTATTACGGCGGTTGCGAGTATGTGGACGTGGCCGAACAGCTGGCGATTGACCGCGTCAAGCAGATTTTTGGCGCGGATGCCGCCAACGTGCAGCCGCATTGCGGCGCTTCCGCCAATGAGGCGGTGTTTCTTGCCTTCCTGAAGCCCGGCGACACCATCATGGGAATGAGCCTGGCCGAAGGCGGTCACCTGACCCACGGCATGGCACTCAACATGAGCGGCAAGTGGTTTAACGTTGTCTCCTACGGGCTCAACGACAAGGAAGAGATCGACTACGACGCGATGGAGCGCAAGGCGCACGAGACCCGCCCCAAGCTCATCATCGCCGGCGCCTCGGCCTACAGCCTGCGCATCGATTTCGAGCGTTTTGCCAAAGTCGCCAAAGCCGTAGGCGCCATCTTCATGGTCGACATTGCGCACTACGCGGGACTGGTTGCTGCGGGCGTGTACCCGAACCCGGTGCCGCACGCCGACGTCGTGACGTCCACTACGCACAAGAGCCTGCGCGGCCCGCGCGGCGGCATCATCCTGATGAAAGCCGAGCACGAGAAAGCCATCAACAGCGCGATCTTCCCCGGCCTGCAGGGTGGCCCGCTGATGCACGTGATTGCCGCCAAGGCGGTGGCTTTCAAGGAGGCGCTCTCCCCCGAATTCAAGACGTATCAGCAGCAGGTGCTGACGAACGCGCGAATCGTGGCCGAAACGCTGACGCAGCGCGGTTTGCGCATTGTCAGCGGCCGAACAGAGAGCCACCTGATGCTGGTCGACCTGCGCGCCAAAGGAATCACCGGCAAGGAGGCTGAAGCCGTACTCGGAAACGCCCACATGACCATCAATAAAAACGCGATTCCGAATGACCCGGAAAAGCCGATGGTCACCAGTGGCGTGCGCATCGGTACACCGGCGATGACTACGCGCGGCTTCAAGGACGAAGAGGCACGCATCACGGCCAACCTGATTGCAGATGTGCTGGACAACCCCCGCGATGCCGCCAATATCGAAGCGGTTCGCGCCAAGGTCAATGCCCTGACCAGCCGCTTCCCTGTTTATCGCTAAAGCGCATTTCGACGTCTTGGCAAACCGATGAAATGCCCCTTCTGCGGCAACCTTGAGACCCAGGTGGTAGAAACCCGGGTGTCGGAAGATGCAGATTTCATACGCCGCCGCCGCCAGTGCGGCGCGTGTGAAAAGCGCTTCACGACCTACGAGCGGCCAGACGTCAATTTTCCGGCGATTGTCAAAAAAGATGGGCGCCGCATTGAGTACAAGCGCGGCAAAATCCTGGGCTCCATGAACCTGGCGCTGCGCAAGCGGCCGGTGAGCACAGAGCAAATCGACTCAGCCATCGAGCGGATTGAAGAAAAACTCCTCAGCCTGGGCGTTCGGGAAGTCGCCTCCAACCGCCTCGGCGAGCTGGTCATGCGGGAGCTGAAGAAACTCGACAAGGTAGCCTACATCCGCTTTGCCAGCGTGTACCGCAGCTTTGAAGACATTGATGAATTCAAGACGCTGGTGGATGAGGTGAGGCGCTGATATCAAATCAAGGGCAGTTATTCACCGTCGCACGGGCCATGCGGGGACGCCCAGCGATGTTGATAATAATCTGCCGGGCCTCCGCGGTGGTAGCCGACTGCGTGCATACCGTGAAGGTGCCGACCTGAAATGCGCCAGAAGCCAACTTGGTCGTTCCGGTGGAAGTGTAGGACAGGTACTTGGCGACCGAGCTGTTGCCTGACAGCCGGATGGGCTCCGGCAAGGCAGCCTCCCGCGACAAAATCACCTCACCCTCGTCCAGTGAAGCGTTGTTGTTTGAGTCGTGAAACACAATCCACCCCTGCTCCCATCCCCCTGATGTGGCGCAGGCATCCCCGGTAGCCGACTTGCACATCACAGCTCGAGAATTGTGCTTGATGGCCTCGCTGCGAGCCAGCAGCAAACTGGAGAAAAAAGAATTTCCCGCGGTGCTTAACTTCATGGAGTTGGCCATATCAGACATGGCCGGAGCCGCCAGTGATAGCAGCACGGACGCAACTGCAACCGTCCCCAGTAATTCGATCAACGTGAAACCGGCACAGCCGGAGCGTTCACCCATGCGCATCCACTCCCTTTGAGTTCGGGCCAACCCAATGCCGACCTCAGAGGCACGAGACTACCTCGGGCACAGGGAGAAAACCATCCCACACTTGGGGGAGACAAGACAAAAAAACCATGATCGATCGAGTGGCGATGCAATAGAAAACATATTGCAACTGCCTCACGCAAAACGTACGCAACCAGCAATCTGCGAGGGTGAAAAGTTTCGACACCGCGCCGATCGCTGAACACAGGGCGGGGCCGCGTATCGACAGGCGTATGGAGTAGAGCGACAAGCGGCAACCAGCGCAAAGCCTGGAACAATGACAATCCAGCTGTGAAAACTAAATACACCCTCAGTTGGCTGGGCACCCGCCGGACCATGAAGCAACGTGGATTCACACTCATCGAGTTGATGATTACGGTTGCAATCGTCGGCATCCTCGCGACAGTCGCCTATCCGTCTTATACGCACTACATTCGCAAGGGCAAGCGCGCAACGGCCCAGGCGGCATTGATGGAGCTCGCCAGCAAGGAGCAGACCTACCTGCTGGATCGCCGGATTTATACAGCCAACCTGACCAGCCTTGGTTTTATCGCGCCCAAGGAAATAGAAAATGATTACACCTTTGCCATTGATAGCATCAGCGACGTTCCCCTTGCCTTCCAGGCCAAGGCAACACCATCGGCTGCGCTGACCGCCAAAGGCGAGAAAGCCCTGACGGTGGATCACTTGGGGACCAAGGGCCCGGCGAACACAATTGGTTATTGGGGTAAGTGATCACCATGAAATTGCCGCCCCGCGCCGCAGCCTGTCGCTCTAGGTCACTGGTGGCGCCGGCGGATGCGCGCGGCTTCACGCTCATTGAGTTGATGATTACCGTTGCGATCATGGCGATCTTTGCCTCGCTCGCGGCGCCATCCTTCCGCAATCTCATTGCCACGCAACGCATGCGTTCAGCCGCTTCGGCATTAACCGAGTCATTGTGGATGGCTCGTAGCGAGGCCCTCAAACGCAATACTGCCGTCGGGTTTTCGTTCGCCAACATCACCACAGGATGGGACGTCAAGGCCGGGGCAACAATCCTGCGTACCCAGGATGCGTTTCCCACGATAAGCTCGGGCGCGGGCAGCTTCCAGTTCAATGCCTATGGGCGGTTGTCCGATGCAGTGACGATAGAGCTAACAGTAGCAACGACCGACCTTTACCGTTGCGTGACCGTATCGACCGCCGGACGAACCGCAGAAAAGGAAGGGAAATGCCCATAATCGTCCCACAGACGCGCATTCGGTACCAACGTGGCTACGCCGTTGGTACATATTCCCGCGTGCGCGGCTTCACGCTCATCGAAATTCTGGTCACGCTTGCCATCATTCTTATCGGAATATTGGGTACCTTCGGACTCCAGACGAAAGCCACGAAAGTAGAGTTTGAGTCCTACCAGCGCGGTCAGGCACTCGCACTGGTCCGGGATATGGAGGCACGTCTGACAGCCTCTCGCGGCATTATCGATAGCTTCCTGACTGCAGAGCTCAGCTCAACAAATGGCTCCGTGTACGTCGGGGTCGGCAATGGCGGGCTCAACGGCGTGCTCGACTGCACAGCTATGGCAACGCTAGCCAAGACGCAGCTTTGTGCCTGGGGCGACTCTCTTCAGGGCGCGGCCGTAACAGAGGGTGGAAAATCCGTCGGAGCGATGATTGGCGCGCGTGGTTGCCTGATCCGTATGGAGCCACCCCAATCCAATTCGCTTGCGGATCTGTACGTTGTCGTGGTCTGGCAAGGCGTTGTAGCTGGCAATGATCCACCAGCTGACGCGGTCACAGGGCAGAACAACTGCGCCAGCGCAGTGAATTTCGGCACTGGTTTGCGCCGCGGGGTTTCGATGCGGGTGATGGTTCCAGACCTGAAAAAAACGCTGTGAGGTTTGACATATGTTCCGAATAAACAGCATTGCAGGTATGTCCATGCATTCATCGCGCCAACGCGGATTGACTCTGGTCGAATTAATGGTTGCGATGGCGGTTGGGTTGCTGCTGGTTATCGCAATGACGGTCATCTTCGTTAACAGCAGTACGTCTCGCCGCGAACTGGCACTCAGCGCCGAGGTGATAGAAAACGGCCGGTACGGGCTGGACGTGCTGGCCCGCGAACTGTCGCAGACCGGGTTTTATGGCACGCTCGCAACCCCCACCGGCAACACTCCCGTCGACATGTGCTCTACAGCCCCGGCGGTGTGGGCTGGCTCCCTCTTGAATCACGTCACCGGGCTCAACAATGCTGCGGCGAGCCCCGTTTGCCTGACACGCAAGGCGGGCACCGATGCCATTTTTATCCAGCGTGCCAGCACCTGTCAGGTCGGCGACGCCGAGTGCGATGTCGAAAGCAACAAGCAGGCTTACCTGCAAGTATCCGAATGTGGCGCGGAATACAACACCACACCTTTTGTCCTGGACAAAGGCCTTGAAGCGACTTTTACCCTGCAATCCAAGGCCTGTGACAGTGCGATAAAGGCCGGGAAGCGGCGCATTATCCGGCGCATTTACTACATCAGTACCGCTTCCGCATTAAAGTCTTCCGCATTAAGCTACATTGACATCACGCCGGACGGCATATCAACCCCGGTAGCGCTGGTTGAAGATATTGAACAGATGCAGTTCGAGTACGCAGTTGACAGCGACGGGGACGGCACCATCGACAGTTTCAGCCCGACGCCCGCCACCTGGTCAGACGTCATCGGCGTTCGCGTCTGGTTGCTTGCGAGTTCCACCAGCGCGAGCCGCAACGCCGCCGATGCGACCACATTCAAGTTGAGTGCTGACACCACCGTCGACATTCCCGCCGCCAGCAGCAACCTCAAGCGCCGCGTCTACAGCACCTACATCTCTTTCGAAATGCCGAAAGCGCGCAAGGAATCTTGATGAAACGCAGCCACCGCCTGTCTTGCCGAGCCTCTCAATCCGGCGCAGTTCTTTTAATCGGAATGATCATGCTGCTGATGCTGATGCTGGTAGCCGTCGGAGTGATTCGTCTTTCCATGAGTCACACCCAGATCATCAACAATGAACAGGTGCGCACGGAAGCAAACACGGCAGCAAACTATGCGCTGGACATGGTGCTCAACGCACCGGCAAGCACCTGGGACGGTTACAAGAATGGCGGCAAGAAGGAATACATCAACCTTGGAACATCGGTCATCACTGACAGCGCCGATGTCTCGGTCGCCGTCACGGTAAGCAATCTCACCTGCAAGCGCTTGCGCATCATCAAAAACTCAGAGCTGATCAAGGTGTCGGGCTCCCTCACCTATGTCCCGGCTAGCGACAGTTCCTGCTTTGGCGGCGGCGGCTCGCCACTGACCATTGTTGACCCTACGGCCCTGGGCCCACCAAACGCCGAATCGCTGTGCGCCAATGTGCTCTATGAAATGCAGGCCACCACGAGCGACGCCAAGCTGCTGGGAGCGGGTGCCACTGTTGTCCAGGGTGTTGAGGTGCGCCGCGGAGTTGACGAACTGGGCAGCTGCGACTAACTCAATGCAATTTGCTGCGGCAGGCAGCCGGCACGAAAGAAACCATCATGAAACTATCTACCTTGCGAATCTGGCTGCTGGCACCGTTGGCAGCGCTGTTCACGACCCTGCCTGCAGCGGCCGCGGATATTGACATTTATTCGGGCGTAGCCGGCGGCGGCGAACCCAATGTGCTGTTTTTTATTGACAACACGTCCAACTGGTCCGCCAGCAACCAGGCTTGGGATGTGACCGAGGTAACCGCCAAGTGCAATTTGCTCCCGGATCCAGCCAAAACCATATGCAAGGGTTACGTGACCACGATTTTCGGCGCTGAAACGAAACTGGTACAAGGACGCGTGGAATTACGTGCACTAAGGCTCGTATTGGACGAACTGGTCTGCAAGACCGGCGCAAAAATCAAAATAAACGCGGGCATCATGCTGCTCAACGATGCGGGCAGCGTCGACAGTTCAAGTGTGGTATCAGGCTACATACGGCATCGAATCACATCGCTCGATACGGCTCAATGTAAGGTGGTGCTGGATGACCTTGACAGAATCGACAGCAATATTACCACCCCGGAGTTCAAGGGGCCGTCGTCAGCCGAATACGGCACGGCACTGTACGAAGCTTTTAAATATTTTGGCGGATGGACCAATCCCGCAGGATCACGTACCGCCACAGCAGGCACCCCAACCGGCGCCACCGGTTTTGGGCCAATCCGCTACTCCAAGCCACTTGACCAGGAAGATCCCAAGGCATTCACCGACTCAAGCAAGACCACGTACCAGAGCCCTATTGGAGGTACTGCGGCCTGCGGCAAAAACTACATTGTCCTGATTGGTAACAAATTTCCGAATCAGGAATACGGCACCAACACCAATTCGTCACCCTACCCCACCAACACACAGATGACCCGGTTGAACTACAACCCGGAAGCGCAAATTTATCCCAAACCCCTGGCAAACTCCGACAAGACAAACGTGCGCTTCGCCGACGAATGGGCCAAATTCCTCTATCAAACCGACGTTAGCGACATACCCGGTGAGCAGCACGTCAGCATGTTTACGATTGACGTCTATAACAAAACAGCCGATCCATCGCAGGGCGCCCTGCTCAAATCGATGGCCGATCAGACTGGCCCCAATGGCTACTTCCCCGTGGGCGGCGACCTGTATGGCCTGATCAACGCGTTTATCGACATCCTGACGCAGGTTGCTGCGGTCGACAGCGTGTTTGCCTCAGCATCGCTGCCTGTCAGCGTCAATGCCCAAGGCACTTTCCTGAACCAGGTGTTCATGGGTGTTTTCCGGCCAGATGACAATGCGCAGCAGCGCTGGGTGGGTAATCTCAAGCAATACCAGTTTGCCCTTAACGGCAACACGCTGTTTTTGGCTGATGCAACGGGCAAGTCTGCCGTGGATGCCGTCAACTCCGGCTTTATCCAACACTGTGCTCAGAGTTACTGGACAAAGGATAGCGACACGTACTGGCAATCCATCACCGGAATGAACAGTGCCTCTGCCTGTGATCCAACGAACAACCTGAAACCCTATTCAGATTTACCCGATGGGCCCATTGTCGAGCGTGGCGGAGCGGGTCAACGGCTGCGTGACCTGGGATATGCCGCACGCAACATTCAAACCTGTTCGACATCAGGCTGCACGGCCCTGACAGATTTCACGACAACCAACATGACCAGCCTGAGCCCTACCCTGGTCAACTGGGCACGTGGACAAAACAACGGTGATGGCAACATCAAAGCATCTACCGGCGCAGTAACTTACATTGACTACGGGCTGGGTGGGCTGGGTGACTCGTCCACGGCCAACACGGTCACACGTCCAACGGTGCACGGTGAGGTCGTTCATTCGCGCCCGCTGGCCGTGAACTACGGGGTCGACAAAGCCAACGACGTGGTGGTTTTCTACGGCGCCGGTGACGGCATGCTGCATGCCGTCAATGGCAACCAGGCCGTAACCGATGGCAACGAACTCTGGTCGTTTATCGCACCCGAGCACTGGAGCACCCTTGATCGCGTGCGCACCAACAGCCCGCTGATTTCCTATCCAAACGTCAATGCTGGGCTGAACCCGACCCCCACGCCGAAAACCTATTTCTTTGACGGAACCATCGGCGGTTACCAGGAACGAACCAGCAGCTCAGTCATCAAGCTCTGGATCTACCCGACCATGCGCCGTGGCGGGCGTTCGGTCTACGCTTTTGACGTGACCACAAAGCCAAGTGCCAGCGTTCAACCCAAATTGTTATGGCGGTACAGCGAGGCCAATGACAGCCGCATGGGCGAGACGTGGTCCACTCCTGTAGCGATTCGCGTCAAAGGTATGAGCTCGCCGCTTGTGGTCTTCGGTGCCGGTTACGACAAATGCGATGACGCCGAGGACTCAAACACGGCGTGCGCTTCGGTGACCCAAGGCAAAGGCATCGTCGTGATGGACGCGGAGAAAGGCGCCGCAGCCAACTACCGGTTCATCGGCGTCGCAACAGGGGAGCTGGACAGCTCAGCTGGCCGCTTTGTCGCTGACATTACCGCTGTTGACGTAGACCGCGACGGCTACACCGATGTGCTCTATGCGGTCGACACACGGGGCAATATCTGGCGTATCAACACCAGCGACCCGAATTCTTCTTACACCGGCTATTCTGATGTGAGTAAATGGCCGGTCAACAAGATCGCGCAGGTCAGTGACTGGACCGTGGTGTCGGAAAAGCGAAAATTCATGTCCGCTCCCAGCGTAGTGGTGCTGGGGTCGCAAGCCACCGTACTGGTAGGCACAGGCGACCGCGAGAAACCATCCGCCGACTCCGCGGCAGCGAAGGTAAACAACCGGTTCTATGGAATCCGTGATGACGTCACCATAACCAAAGCAGCGGATATCACGACAGCAAGGGGATACGGCGTTGTCGTCGACCCTGCGAATTTGCCAGATCTCAAGAATGTGACGACTCTGTCCATTTTCGATCCGACGGCACTTTCGTCCTTTAAGGGTTGGTTCAGAAACCTTTCGACCACAAGCGAGCCTTACGAACAGGTGATTACCACGCCGCTCACCTTTGCCGGTGTGACTTACTTCAACACCTACCAGGCCAAGCCCTCTGGCACGAACATCTGCGCGAACCTCGGCACGGGGCGCGCCTACCAGATCGACTTCCAGACTGGCGCCAAACTTACCGACCTTGATCTGGTGACAACATTCATCACACAAGGCATCCCTCCATCGCCAGTAGGCGGCCTGGTCGAGATCGATGGTAAAACCGTGCCATTTTTGATTGGCGGCCCTGGCCCTACCCCGCTGTCGCCGAAAAAGGTTGTCCCGAAGGTTCGACCCGATCGCAAGCCTGTCTACCGCTACCATCGAATCGACAAATAAAACTGCCTTGCCGCCCGTGCATGCGGGCGGCGAGCTTGTCTATTTAAGCCAAATACGGCTATAACTGGTTTACTCTCGCCGCTCCAAATAAGGCTGTGAGTGCAATGAACCCAATACGTAATTCGTCTCCCCCCGACATCTGCTTCCAGCAAGCTGCCGCGCAAGCGGCGCAAGCCACCCTGGCATGCGATCCAAACCCCCGCGTCGGCTGCATCATCGTAGACGCCAACGGCCGCACATTGGGACAGGGCCATACCCAGCAGGTGGGGCAGGCGCATGCGGAAATCATGGCATTGCGAGCTGCGCGAGCGGCAGGCTTCGATGTGCGCGGCGCTACCGCTTACGTCACGCTGGAGCCATGCTCCCATCACGGCCGCACTCCCCCGTGCTGCGATGCATTGATTGAAGCCGGCATTGCCAGGGTAGCGGTGGCGCAGAAGGACCCTAATCCCCTGGTGGCGGGACAGGGTATCGCGCGCATGCAGAAGGCGGGAATCGAAGTGAGCGTGCTCAACCCGGATAATCCCGTGGCTTTGGCAGCGCGGGAACTCAACATCGGATTTTTCAGCCGCATGATCCGCAAGACCCCCTGGGTGCGCATGAAAATCGCGGCATCGCTGGATGGCAAAACGGCGCTGGAAAATGGCGCAAGCCAGTGGATTACCTCGGAAGCGGCACGCACGGACGGGCATGCCTGGCGCGCACGTGCCAGCGCCGTCCTCACCGGCATCGGCACAGTCCTCGAAGATAACCCGCGCCTGGATGTCAGATCGGCTGCCACGCCTCGCCAGCCCCATCTGGTGGTGGTGGACAGCCGGCTTCAACTGCCATTGAACGCCAATCTTTTCACAGGTAACCGCACGATTTATGTCTATGCTGCCGTGCCAGATGATGCCAGGAAGACTGCATTGGAAGAGCGCGGAGCCACCGTGATCTATTTGCCCGGCCGGCAAACCGGAACGCCGGACAAAGTGGACTTGGCCGCCATGTTGCGCGATCTGGCGCAGCGTGAAATCAACGAGGTGCACGTTGAAGCAGGCCACAAACTCAACGGCTCCCTGCTCCGGGAAGGGCTGATCGACGAATTCCTGGTCTACCTGGCCCCGAAACTGCTCGGTGCTGGCCATGGCATGGCTTCATTTGGCCCCTTGCAACAACTTTCCGAGGCAATCCCGCTGGAATTTTTTTCCACAGAGAGGGTGGGTGTCGATTTGCGGGTGATCGCCCGGGTCGCAGGACGGGACCGGTTCTAACGCCACGCGGACACCCGGGAACCCGGTGTTCAGGCGCTCTTTTCCAGGCCTTTAGTGCCTTTCGGGGCGCAATGGCTCGATTCCCTGCGAAAATGGCGGGATGTTTACCGGAATCATCACCGGCATGGGGCGCATCGTCGCCATCCATAGCCTGGGCAGCTCTTCAGACCATGGCAAGCGACTGACCATTGAAACACCCGCGGGTTATCTCGACGATGTGGGTCTGGGCGACAGCATTGCCCTCAGCGGCGCCTGCATGACCGCGGCTTCACTGGACAGCGCCAACAACCGCTTCTGCGTCGACGTCTCGGCCGAATCCCTGGCCAAAACCAGCGGCCTGACCCAAACCGGCATCATCAACCTGGAAAAAGCCCTTCGCGCAAATGACCGCCTCGGTGGGCATATCGTTTCCGGCCATGTCGATGGCATTGGCCGTGTGACGCACTTTGCCCAGGTCGGCGAAAGCTGGGAACTGCGCATCCGCGCGCCCCGGGAGCTGAGCAAATACCTCGCCTACAAAGGCTCCATCACCGTCAATGGAGCAAGCCTGACGGTGAACCGTGTCGTGGACCTGACGGACGACGATGCCGGCGGCAGCGAAATCAGCATCAACCTCATCCCCCACACCGTTCAAAACACGGCACTGGGCCAACTGGCGCCGGGCTCACAGGTCAATCTGGAAATCGACCTGATCGCGCGCTATGTTGAACGCATGCTCAAAGACACCCATTCACCCCGAAAAAGCTGCCCATGACCACTGTAATTTCCCCTGTTGAAGATATCGTTGCCGACATACGCGCCGGCCGCATGGTGATCCTGATCGATGAAGAGGACCGCGAAAACGAAGGCGACCTCGTTCTGGCAGCAGACCACGTCAGCGCAGAGGCCATCAACTTCATGGCCCGCTTCGGCCGTGGCCTGATTTGCCTGACACTGACGCGCGAACGCTGCGAGTTGCTGCAATTACCCCCCATGGCCACCCGTAACGGCACCAAGCATTCAACCGCCTTTACCGTGTCCATTGAAGCGGCCGAAGGCGTCACCACGGGTATTTCTGCCGCTGACCGGGCTCGCACGGTACAAGCCGCCGTAGCCAAAAACGCCAAGGTCAGCGATTTGGTGCAGCCCGGCCACATCTTTCCCCTCCAGGCTGTCGATGGCGGCGTTCTGATGCGCGCTGGCCACACCGAGGCGGGCTGTGACCTGGCGAGCATGGCCGACTGCTCACCGGCCGCCGTGATTTGCGAGATCATGAAGGACGACGGCACCATGGCCCGCCTGCCGGACCTGCTGTTATTTGCCGCTGAACACGGCCTGAAGATTGGCACCATTGCCGACCTGATCGAGCACCGCAGCCGCAACGAGTCGCTGATCGAGAAAATTGGCAACCGCACGCTGCAAACCGCGTTCGGCGAATTTACCGTACATGCGTTCAAGGATAAACCCAGCCAGGGCCTGCACCTGGCACTGGTCCGGGGTCAGTGGTCGGCGGACGATACCGTCGCCGCGCGGGTGCATGAGCCGCTGTCGGTCCTCGACGCGCTGGAGGTCCAGCGTTCCATGCATTCGTGGAGCCTGGACCAGAGCCTGAACCATATCGCCAGGGAAGGCAAAGGTGTGGCCGTGCTGCTGAACTGCGGTGAAAGCGCGGCGCAGCTGCTGGCGCAGTTTGAAGGCACCGCCCGTGCCAGCCATGGACCCGAGCGCGGCCGCATGGACTTGCGCACCTACGGCATCGGCGCGCAGATCTTGCGCGAATGCGGCGTACACAAAATGAACCTCATGGGCAACCCGCGCCGCATGCCCAGCATGACCGGCTATGGCCTGGAGATCGTCGGCTACATCACTCAATAATTCAATCATTCAATCATTCAAATAATTCAATCAAGGGAGCTCATTGTGTTTGGTGCAGAAAAAGGTTCGACTGACAAGCTTGACGGCAGAAAATTTTCCATTGGCATTGTGCAGGCGCGCTTCAATGAAGGCGTTACCAATGCCCTCGCCGAAGCCTGCAAGCAGGAGCTTGCAGCCTTGGGTGTGGAAGAAAAAAACATCAAGCATGTCAAGGTGCCCGGCGCACTCGAAGTGCCTTGCGCGCTGCAGGCCATGGCCGAAAGTGACAAATACGATGCCCTGATCGCCCTGGGCTGCATCATTCGCGGTGAGACCTATCACTTTGAATTGGTGGCCAACGAAAGCGGCTCGGCCGTGACACGCCTGGCGCTTGACTACCAGTTACCGATTGCCAACGCGATTTTGACAACCGAGAACCTGGCGCAGGCCGAGGTGCGCCAGGTTGAAAAAGGACGTGATGCGGCGCGCGTTGCCGTCGAAATGGCCAATCTGCTGGACGAGCTTGCATAAGCCCTGTTCCAGAAAACCTTTATTACCAACCGGCGCTTCATGGCTGAACCCCTCAACAAACCCAAACGACCACCCCAAATCCGCACCGGCCTGACCGACACGGGTGTCAAAAAAGCAGCCGACAAATCGGCCCGCACCCGAGCGCGCGAGTTCGCCCTGCAGGCGCTGTACCAGCACCTGGTGGGCCGTAACGACGCCGACTCGATTGATGCCTTTACCCGCGACCTGGTCGGTTTCCACAAGGCGGATTCGGCGCACTACGACGCACTGCTGCATGGTTGCATTGAAGGCGCCAGCGCCCTCGACGCAATCATCAACCCCCTGCTGGATCGGCCCATGGCCGAAATTTCACCGGTTGAACACGCGGTGCTCTGGATGGGCGCTTACGAATTCAGGCAGTGCCTGGATGTTCCCTACCGCGTCGTGATCAACGAGTGCATTGAACTTGCCAAGGCGTTTGGTGGCACCGACGGGCACAAATACGTCAACGGGGTTCTGCATAAAATGGCGCCCTCCCTGCGCGCTGCCGAAGTCGCCGCTGACCAGACAAAATAAATTGCTGACCATGAAAGGCTTGCCGTGAAAATCGCCCAGCGGGCTCAGCGGATTGAGCCGTTTTACGTCATGGAGGTTGCCAAGGCAGCCTCGGCGCTGGCCCAGGAGTTTGCCGGTAGCGACAAACCCATGATCTTCCTGAACATCGGCGAGCCGGACTTCACGGCCCCGCCGCTGGTGCAGGAAGCAGCTGCACGCGCCATCGCGCGGGGCACCACGCAGTACAGCCAGGCGACGGGCCTGCCGGCTTTGCGCGAACGCATCAGCGGCTGGTATGCCTCGCGCTTTGGTGTCCAGGTGGCGCCCAGCCGCATCATCGTTACGGCGGGTGCCTCGGCCGCGCTGCAACTGGCGTGCCTGGCACTCATCGAGGTGGGGGATGAAATCCTGATGCCCGATCCGAGCTATCCATGCAACCGGCATTTCGTCAGCGCGGCGGAAGGCAATGCGGTGTTGATTCCAACCACAGCCGAAGAGCGATTTCAGCTCACGCGCGAGAAGGTACAGGCGGCGTGGAAGGACAAGACCCGCGGCGTGCTGCTGGCCTCGCCCTCCAACCCGACGGGCACCTCCATTGCCCCCGAAGAACTGCAGCGCATCCATGAGTTTGTGCACGGCCAGGGCGGCGTGACCCTGATTGACGAGATCTATCTGGGACTCAGCTATGAAGAGCACTTCGGGCACTCCGCGCTGGCCATGCCCGGCGAGCTGGGGCAAAGCGTGATCAGCATCAACAGCTTCAGCAAATACTTCAACATGACGGGCTGGCGGCTGGGCTGGCTGGTGGTGCCCGAGGCACTGGCGCCCGTCGTGGAGCGCATTGCGCAAAACCTCTTTATCTGCGCCAGCACCGTGGCGCAACATGCCGCACTGGCCTGCTTTGAGCCCGACAGCCTGCTGGAATACGAGCGCCGCCGCGCCGAATTCAAGGCGCGCCGTGATTACTTCATTCCCGAACTCAACCGGCTGGGCCTGCGCGTTCCGGTCATGCCGGACGGGGCCTTCTATGCGTATGCCGATTGCACGGAAACCGCCGCGCGACTGGGTGTCAGCGGCAGCTGGGACCTCGCGTTCGAGCTGATGAAGCGCGCCCATCTGGCCGTCACGCCCGGACGCGACTTCGGACAGGCCGCACCAGAGAAGTTTGTGCGTTTCTCAACCGCCAGCTCCATGGAGCAATTGCGGGAAGCGGTGGCGCGGCTCAGGACCTTGCTGGCATGAGCGCATTCGTTCGTCCCGAGCCCGTCGAGGGGTTGCGGCAGCCTCAGCCCCAACAGGTCTTCGAATGGCCGCTCAGGGTGTACTGGGAAGACACCGACGCCGGTGGCATCGTTTTTTACGCCAACTACCTGAAATTTTTTGAACGTTCGCGCACGGAATGGCTCAGATCACTGGGCATAGAACAGCAGCGCCTGAGGGACAGCACGGGGGGCATGTTTGTGGTGAGCGACACCCAGATCCGCTATCACCGCCCTGCCCGGCTCGACGATGAACTGATTGTTACGGCATGCATGGTCGAAACAGGCCGCGCGTCTTTGATAATCAGACAGCAGGCGCTATTGAAAACAGAGCAGGCGGCCGGGCAATCGCCCCCCTTGCTTTGTGAAGGCACGATCAGGATTGGCTGGGTCGAGGCCGCCAGCCTCAAGCCCGCGCGCATACCCGAATCGATTATTTCCTGCTTCCTTTCCTGACAGCTTAAACCGGGCAAAGCTTCAACATGAACCAAGACCTCTCCATTGTCAGCCTCATCCTCAACGCCAGCTGGGTCGTCCAACTGGTGGTGGCGCTGCTGGTTGGCGTTTCCATAGCCAGCTGGGCCGCGATTTTCAGGAAAATTGTGGCCCTTAAAAAGGTTCAGAAACTCAACGACGACTTCGACCGCGAGTTCTGGTCCGGCACCAGCCTGAATGATTTGTTTGCAGGGGCCGCGCAAAACGCCAAGCACTCGGGTGCCATGGAGCGTATTTTTGCCAGCGGCATGCGTGAATACCAAAAACTGCGCGAGCGCCGCATCGCCGACACGGGCACGCTGCTGGATGGCGCGCGCCGGGCAATGCGCGCCAGCTACCAGCGCGAACTCGATGCCATCGAAGTCAACCTGTCGTTTCTGGCAACTGTCGGCTCGGTCTCCCCTTATGTCGGCCTCTTCGGCACGGTCTGGGGCATCATGCACGCCTTCACCGGGCTGGCGGCCCTGGAGCAGGTCACGCTGGCCACGGTAGCCCCCGGCATCGCCGAAGCACTGGTGGCCACCGCCATCGGCCTTTTTGCGGCTATTCCAGCCGTGGTGGCCTACAACCGTTTCGCCCACGACATTGACCGCGTAGCGAACCGGCTGGAAACCTTCATCGAGGAGTTTTCCAACATCCTGCAGCGCAACCTGGGCGCCCAGTCGCCCTCGGGCCACTAGAGATGTTGGCCCCCACGCTTTTCACTTCATGTAATGCGCTGCCCCCCGAGGGGGCGCTGCGCCTGCGGCCCGGCAAAGCCGGTTCCGCGGCCCCTGCTGGAATGGTCTTGGCTCCCACGCTCGTCATTTCGTGTACTACGCTGCCCCCCGGGGAAGCTGAACTTGCTTGGGCCGGCCCTTCGCGGCGGCCGTCCGCCTAGGAGATCGCCATGCCAGCTGTCACTTCCCGCGGCCGCGGCCGCCGCACCATCAGCGAGATCAACATGGTGCCGTTTATCGACGTCATGCTGGTGCTGCTCATCATTTTCATGGTGACCGCACCGCTGATCACGCCCAGCATGATTGCATTGCCCAAGGTTGGCAAGGCCAGCAGCAAACCGCCCAATCCGGTACAGATCGAGATCGGCAAGGACGAGAAAGTCCAGATCAGGATCAAGACGGACGCCCTGCCCAGCAACGTGCGCAACGTGGCCGCCGACATCGTGAAGCGGGAGCCGGCCGTCCGGGCGGCGGGCACAGACGCGGTCCCGGTCGTCATCAGTGCCGACAAGTCCATCAAGTACGAAACCGTGGTCCAGGTCATGGACAACCTGCAGAAGGCCGGTGTGTCGCGGGTTGGCCTGTCGGTACAGACCAGCAACTGACCCCAAGCCGGCTCAAACCTACCATCTCCACTATCCTCACCAACTTCACCATGCCCAGCGCTGCAGACCGCCTTGAATTTGGCCCGCCTCGCGATGCGGGCTACTTGCGCGCTTTCGCCCTGGCACTGCTTGCCCACATCCTGTTGATGGCCGCACTGACCTGGGGCGTCCACTGGAAACGCAGTGACCGGGCTGTCTCGTTTGAAGCCGAGTTGTGGTCCAGCGTGCCGCAGGAGGCAGCGCCCAAGCTGGTCGAAACACCGCCGCCACCTCCGCCGCCACCGGAGCCCAAAGCGCCGGAAGCCAGGGTGGCTCCACCCACACCGAATGTAGACATTGCCCTGGAGCAGGAGAAAAAACGCAAGTTGCTGCAGCAGCAAAAGGAAGCCGAGACGCTGAAGGCGCAGAAGCTGCAGGAAAAACTGAAAGCCGAGCTTCAGGCCAAAAAAGAAAAAGAGCAAAAGGCCAAGGAAGAACTGGCCAAGCGCAAAGCCGCTGAAGAAGCCCAGAAAGCTGAAGCCAAAAAGCAGGATGCAAAAGACCTGGAGAAGAAAAAGCAGGCTGAAGCCCTGGCACAAAAGCAGCGGCAGGATGCACTGAACCGCATGATGGGACTGGCGGGCGCCACGGGTGACGCCAATGCCAAAGGTTCAGGCCAAAAATCCAGCGGACCGTCTGCCGGCTATGCCGGAAAAGTCAGGGCCAGGGTCTTGCCCAATGTGGTGTTCACCGAAGATATTGCCGGCAACCCCACGGCCGAAGTTGAAGTGCGCAGCACACCCGACGGCGTCGTCCTCGGCCAGCGGCTGGTCAAGTCAAGCGGCAACAAGGCTTGGGATGAGGCGGTGATCAAAGCCATCATTCGTACCGGCACCCTGCCGCGCGACGATGACGGGCGGGTTCCCACTCCGATGATCCTGGAATTCAGACCCAAGGGCTAGCACGCGCTGGCCTGGCACGGGCCCGCATGTCGGCACGACGACCGACGACCGACGACCGCTATCAATACAGTAGCTTACTGTCCCTGTATCGGTTCGGCTCAGGCCTTGTTTCACTCATAAACAATCTGCACCAGCCCCCGGTCGGCCTGCGCCATCCAGCTGGCCAGCGCGGCATCCGTCGGAAAGAACCGTGCGGCCTCACCCAGGTGAAGCTCGGCGGTGGCGCCCATCCTGCCGTCCTGCCGGCGCAGGCTCAGCCGCACGGGCAATCCGCGCTTCAGTTCCCCCTGCTCCGTCATTTCGGGCCGCGGTGGAAAGTCGCGGACCAGCCTCGAAATATCGGGCGCTGCGCCATTGACCGCCACGCGCAAATATTTGCCGAACTTGCAGCGCGCCGTCTCAAGGTCCCAGACCTGTGTGACCTTGAAGCGCCGCCCGAAACGCTCGGAAGCGCCCTGCAGCGTGCCTTGCACAATCACCAGTTCGTCGTCTTTCAACAGGTTGCGGTTGGCGTTGAAGACAGTCTCGTCCACCGAAGCTTCCAGCACATCGGTCTTGTCGTCGAGCTTGAAAATGATCAACTTGCCCCGGTTGCCGTTGATCACCCGCAAATCACTGAGAATGGCGGCCAGCAGCTGCGGCTCGCGGGAGTCAATCAGGTCTTCAATCTTGCGCTTGGCAAACTGCCGCACTTCGGTCTCGACCTCGTCAAACAGATGGCCTGAAAGGTAAAAACCGATGGCGGTTTTTTCAAGCACCAGGCGCGCTTTCACACCGAAAGGAACCGCCTCGACCAGCGCCGGCTCCTGGGTGCTGGCGGCATGCGAGTCGGACATGTCAAACAGCCCGCCCTGGTTGGCATTGGCTTCAGTGGCGGCGGCAAACTCGAAGGCACGGTCGACCGACGCGAGCAGCTCCGCACGGTTCAGATGCAGGTTGTCAAATGCCCCGCCCTTGATGAGCGCTTCCACGGTGCGCTTGTTCAGCTTGCTGCGGTCCACGCGAACGCAGAAGTCGTACAGCGAAGTGAAGGGGCCGCCTTCCTTGCGGGCCGCCACGATCGCCGCAATCGCCTGCTGGCCGGTGCCCTTGACAGCGCCCAGGCCATAGCGCACCGATGTGGCGCTGATCGGCTCGAACCGGTAGTCGCCGCGGTTGATGTCAGGGGACTCAAACTGGATGCCCATTTTTTGGGCATCGCCGAACAACACCTTGAGCTTGTCGGTGTCGTCCATCTCCACGGTCATGTTGGCCGCAAAGAATTCGGCGGTGTAGTGCACCTTGAGCCAGGCCGTGTGGTAGGCCAGCAGCGCGTAGGCGGCAGAGTGCGACTTGTTGAAGCCGTACCCTGCAAACTTTTCCATCAGGTCAAAGACCTCGTCGGCTTTTTCCAGCGTCAGGCCGTTTTCGCCGGCGCCCTTGCGGAACACCTCGCGCTGGGCATCCATCTCCTCTTTCTTCTTCTTGCCCATCGCACGGCGGAGCAAGTCGGCGCCACCGAGTGAATAGCCGCCCAGGATCTGCGCGGTCTGCATCACCTGCTCCTGGTAGACCATGATGCCGTAGGTCTCTTCCAGGATGGGCTTGACGCGCGGGTCGGGGTATTCCGGTTCTTCCTTGCCCTGCTTGCGCGCAATGTAGGTCGGGATCAGCTCCATCGGCCCGGGGCGGTAGAGCGCGTTCATCGCGATCAGGTCTTCCAGCCGGTTGGGTTTGGCATCCTTGAGCATGCGCTGCATGCCGATACTTTCAAACTGGAACACGGCTTCGGTCTGACCGCTGCCAAACAGGGCATACACCTTCTGGTCGTTCAGCGGCAGGTCCTCGAACCTGAAGTTCTTTTGCGCCGGATGGCGCTGGATGATGAATTCCCGCGCTATCTCCAGAATGGTGAGGGTGGCCAGGCCCAAAAAGTCGAACTTCACGAGGCCGATGGCCTCCACGTCGTCCTTGTCGAACTGGCTCACCGCGGAATCGCTGCCGGGCTGGGCGTAGAGCGGGCAAAAATCGGTCAGCTTGCTGGGGGCAATCAGCACGCCCCCGGCGTGCATGCCGACGTTGCGGGTCAGGCCTTCCAGCTTTTGCGCCAGCTCCAGCAGGGTGCGCACGTCTTCTTCCTTGCGCTCGCGCTCGGCCAGGATCGGCTCGGCCTCCTTGGCCTTTTCAATCGTGATGTGCTGACCCGGCTTGTTGGGAATCAGCTTGGAAATGCCGTCGCAAAACCCGTACGGGAAATCCAGCACACGCCCCACGTCCCGAATAGCGGCACGCGCCGCCATGGTGCCGAAGGTCACGATCTGGCTCACCGCCTCCTTGCCGTATTTGTCCTTCACGTAGTCAATCACGCGATCTCGGTTGGTCTGGCAAAAGTCAATATCGAAGTCGGGCATGGAAACCCGCTCAGGATTCAGGAACCGCTCGAACAGCAGGTTGTACTGCAACGGGTCGAGGTCGGTGATCTTCAGGGCATAGGCCACCAGCGAGCCCGCACCCGAGCCGCGGCCGGGCCCCACCGGACAGCCGTTGTTCTTGGCCCAGTTGATGAAATCGCCCACGATCAGGAAGTAGCCCGGAAACCCCATCTTCAGGATGGTGTTGATCTCGAACTCCAGCCGCTCGACATAGCCCGGCCGCTTCTGGTCGCGCAAGGCCGCATCAGGGTACAGGTGCGCCAGGCGCTCTTCCAGCCCTTCGAACGAGGCATGGCGAAAGTAGGCATCAATGGGCAGGCGCACACCATCGACTTCCGGCGTCGGATAGTCGGGCAGCATGGGCTTGCCCAGCTCGAGCTTGAGGTTGCAGCGCCTGGCAATTTCCAGCGTATTGGCCAGCGCCGATGGCACATCGGCAAAGAGCTGCGTCATTTGCGCTGCCGACTTGAAATATTGTTCGCGCGTGAACTTGCGCACACGGCGTGTGTTCCCCAGGATTTCACCTTCGGCAATGCAGACACGCGCCTCGTGCGCCTCATAGTCGTCGTAGGTGAGGAACTGCACGGGATGCGTGGCCACCACCGGCAGCTTGAGCCGGGCGGCCAGCTGGACGGCTGCCGCCACATGGCGCTCGTCATCCGGACGCTGGGCGCGCTGCAGCTCCAGGTAAAAGCGGTGGGGAAACAGACCCGCCAGGTGCAGGGCGCATTCCAGCGCCCGTGCGTCGTCCCCCTGAAGCAGGGCCTGGCCCACGGCGCCACCCTGAGCGCCCGAGAGCGCAATCAGGCCCTCGTTCAGTTCTTCAAGCCACTCCAGCTTGATCACGGCCTGGTCGCGCACCACGTTTTTGGTCCAGGCGCGCGTGAGCAGCTCCGACAGATTGAGGTAACCCCTGTGGCTTTGCACCAGCAGCAGCAGGCGGGCCGCAGGCGTCGCAGCATCTTTTCCCGGAACCTGCACCCAGACGTCGGCACCTATCAAAGGCTTCACTCCGGCGCCACGGGCTTCCTTGTAGAACTTGACCGTGCCGAACAGGTTGCTCAGGTCGGTAATGGCCAGTGCCGGCTGCTGGTCGGCCGCGGTGGCCTGAACAATCTCATCAATGCGGTTGGTCCCGTCGACGACTGAAAACTCGGTGTGGATACGTAAATGAACAAACATGCGCTTCATTTTAGGGCTGGGGCCACCGCCCATTTCGCCAATACCCCCATTGCCCGCCCGCACCTTGCCTACAATTAGCCGCATCATGCAAATTCTGAACATTGCAGCGTATAAATTTGTCGCGCTGGACCGCCTGCCCGAGCTGCAGGCTGCGGTGCTGGCGGCCGCGCAATCACGCGGCATCAAGGGTACCGTGCTGCTCGCGGAAGAAGGCATCAACCTCTTTCTGGCCGCCGGCCGTACCGACATTCATGATTTTTTGGCATGGCTGCGAACCGACGCCCGTTTTCATGACCTGGAAACCAAGGAAAGCTGGTCCGCAGGACAGCCCTTTCGCAAGTTGCTGATCAAGATCAAGCCTGAAATCATCCGCATGAATCACCCGGCTATCCGGCCTTCTGCCGGCCGGGCACCGGCCGTTGGCGCCGCCACGCTCAAGCGCTGGCTGGACAGCGGGCACGATGACGAGGGACGTCCCGTGGTGACACTGGACACGCGCAACGCCTTTGAGGCCGATGTCGGCACCTTCAGGAATGCCATCGACTGGCGCATCGACAAATTCACCGAGTTTCCGCAAGCCTTGCTGGATCACCGTGACGAGCTGCAAGGCAAGACCGTGGTGAGTTTTTGCACGGGCGGGATTCGCTGTGAAAAAGCCGCGATTCTCATGCAGGAGGCAGGCGTGGCGCATGTTTACCAGCTCGACGGCGGTATCCTGAAGTATTTTGAGGAAAGCGGCCACGCCCACTTTGAGGGCGAGTGCTTTGTGTTTGACGAACGCCGGGCGCTGGATCCGGCGCTCAATCCCCGGGTGCAGGTCGGCGCTTTGTCTGACAGCTGACGGGGGCAAGCTATGGAAAGCTGCGGAAATCACCCCCAAGGCGATAACCCATGACTCCCTCACAACCCGTGCTTCGCACCGTCACGCCGGCTTCCGATCTGGAAAAGCGCTTTCAGCAGGTCCGCGCCCAGACCGAGGCTCTTATACAGCCGCTAAGCGCTGAAGATTGCCAACTCCAGTCCATGCCGGATGCGAGTCCCGCCAAATGGCATCTGGCGCACCTCACCTGGTTTTTTGAGACCTTCATCCTCGAAAGGTTCGAGCCGGGCTTCACACCTTTCAATCCTGGCTTCCGCGTGCTGTTCAACAGCTATTACAACGGCGTTGGGACTAAATACCCACGGCCACAGCGCGGCCTCATCAGCCGCCCTTCGCTTGAGGAAGTACTGGCTTACCGGGCGCAGGTCAATGAACGTGTGCTGAACGTGCTGGCTGCGGGCCGGCTGGCCGACCAGGGCGAACTCGCGCAGCTCGTCACGCTGGGCCTGCATCACGAGCAACAGCACCAGGAGCTGTTGCTCACCGACATCAAGCACGCCCTGTCCTTCAATCCGCAGCAGCCCGCCTATGCCAGACGCTGGCCGCTAGCCGGCATCCATCCCCAACCGCTGCGCTGGCATGGCTACGCCGGCGGCCTGACAGAGCACGGCTTTGACACCGGACGGGATGGCGGGTTTGCGTTTGACAACGAAACACCGCGTCACCGCGTCCATGTTGCCCCCTTTGAGCTGGCGAGCAGGCTGGTGACCAATGGGGAAATGATGGCCTTCATCGCCGATGGCGGCTATCAGCGGCCCGAGTTATGGCTGTCCATGGGCTGGGACTGGGTGGAGGCCGGTCAGCGCCGTTTACCGCTTTACTGGCAGGGCGATCTCCCCGATACCCACGCGGATGCCAACTACCGCAACTTCACGCTGCAAGGGCTGGTGGAGGTAGACCCGAATACCCCCGCGTGCCATCTGAGCTACTTTGAGGCCGATGCGTTTGCGCGCTGGGCTGGCGCACGGCTTCCCACCGAGTTTGAATGGGAAGCGGCGGCTCGCACCCTGCCCGCGCCAGGCGAACGGCCGGGGAACTTTGTCGAGAATGCGGCCTACCACCCCTTGCCGCTGCAGCAGCCCAGCCAGGGCGCTCCCGCGCAGATATTTGGCGATGTCTGGGAGTGGACGCAGTCCAACTACAACCCCTACCCCGGCTACAAACCCTGGGAGGGGCTGGTGGGCGAATACAACGGCAAGTTCATGTGCAACCAGTTTGTGCTGCGCGGCGGCTCGTGCGCCACGCCGCAAAGCCATATTCGCGCGAGCTACCGCAACTTTTTCCCGCCCGATGCCCAATGGCAGTTCAGCGGCCTGCGGCTGGCGCGCGACATCACCTGAGAGTTTCAACGAAGAGAAAATTCTCCGCCGGGCGTGCGCCGCGCAGGGCCGCCCCAAGCAAGCACAGCCCCCTCGGGGGGCAGCGCAGCACACGAAGTGGCAAGCGTGGGGGCTACTTATTCCCGCAAAACGCCCAGCACGTCGGAGTCAAATTCGCGGTTGTAGAGAATCAGCAGCACCACAGCCGTGGCCAATGCAAAGGCAATGGTGGAGAAAAACCACGCCATGATGGCAAAGCTGAGGTAATAGGCGCGCAGCCCGTCGTTGAAGGTCTCGGCGGCCAACCCCACCAGGCGACTGGCCCGCAGGGCAAACATTTCACGGTCAAACTTGCCCTGCTCAAACTCCTGCGGTGACGGCATGGAGCCGATCACCAGCGCGACAAAGGTGTATTGGCGCATGGACCAGCTGAAGCGGAAAAAAGCGTACACAAACACGCCCACCATCATGATGACCTTGAGGTCGAAAATCAGCACAGAGGTCCGGACCGCAAACGGGATTTCCCGCACCAGCTCCGTCGCCTTGTCGGTCGTACCCAGCAGCGCGAACAGGCCGCCGATGATGATGATGGTGGTCGAGGAAAAAAAGGCCGGCGTGCTCGACAGGTTTTGCGTGATGATGCCGTCGATGACCCGCGGGTCGCGGGCGGTGGCCTGCAACAGCCAGTAGTGCCGGTAGCGGTTGGTGGTCTGCAGCAGCGAAGGCCGTTGCGCCCCGTAATGCCGGGCAAACCAGGCATAGCCTATCCAGCCCGAAAAAAACCAGACGATGGCCAGCCAGTCACCCCAAGGAAGCAGCGCGAAGATTTTCATCGCGCCATCTTACGTGCAAGATATGTGCAAAGTACGTACAAGATACGTGCAAAAAAACCGCGAAAAGGCAACGCCTAACCGGCGGCGAATTTTCGTTCAGGCAGCGGAATGAATTCGGTTTCCCCGCCCACATGACCCATGGCTTGAGCCTCCCAGTCATCACTGGCTTGCACAATGCGCGCCTTCTGGCTGGACACAAAGTTCCACCAGATAAACCGGGGGGCATCGAGCGGCTCCCCGCCTATCACGACCAGCCGTGCCGGCGCACCGCTGCTGATGGTCACGCCAGCACCGGCCGCCAGCGTGGCCAGGGTACCCGCCGCAACCGGCTCACCGTCCACCGTCACATCACCATCCACGGGATAAATCGCAAGTTCCTCGGCCAGCGCCGGCAATTGCAGCGTCGCATTTGCCGCGAGCTGGATATCCAGGTAAATGGTTTTGGAAAATGTCCTGACCGGCGATGTTGCGCCAAACGCCTCGCCAATCAGCACGCGCACGTCAGCCCCGCCGACCGACACCACAGGAATGGCCGACGCAGGCGTGTGTGAAAAGTCCGGGGCCGCTTCTTCATACGCCTGGGGCAAGGCGGCCCACAGCTGCAGGCCGTGGTTCACGTAGGTCTTGCTCCGCAAATCCTCGGGAGCGCGCTCGGAATGCACGATGCCGCGACCGGCCGTCATCCAGTTGATCGCACCCGGCTCAATGCGCTGAACAGAGCCCACGCTGTCGCGGTGCATCATCGCGCCTTCAAACAGGTAAGTGACCGTGGCCAACCCGATATGCGGATGCGGCCGCACATCAAGGCTGGCACCCGGCTGTACCGTGACCGGGCCGAAATGATCAAAAAAGATGAACGGTCCCACGGACTGCCGCCGTCCCGCAGGCAGCAGGCGCCGCACCAGGAAACCTCCGCCCAAATCCTTGTTGTGCCCGGTCAGCTTGAGTTGCACGCTCATGACAGTCTCTCCACAGCTGTTGTGATTTCAGTAGTGACGGTGGTCATGAGTTTATGGACGGGACATTTTTGCGCAACGGCCTGCAACTCCTGCAACTGGGCATCCGTCAGGTCACCCCGGATCCGCAAGGTGGTCGCCAGGCGGTACACACCGCTGCGTTCACCGGAGTCGTCGCGCTCTACCACCGTATGGATGTCGTCGACCGGAATCCCTTTCTTGCGGGCGTACCACATGAGGGTAACGGATTTGCAGGCGCCCAGCGCTGCATCGTACAAATCGTGCGGGCTGGGGCCGATGTCGGCGCCGCCTTCGGCCACACTCCCATCGACCATCAGTGCATGGCTGCGGATACTGAGTTTCTGGGCCATAGCCGCCGAGCGGTCGCGTTGCAGTTCGATGGACATGAGGAATTCCTGTGCGAATGAAAGGTAAGCTGAAAACGAAAGTGGATACGAAAGGCCCGCGCAAAAAAGCTGATGCGTACCTGACTTTAACGCTGAAACTTTCCCGCCACCTCGGCCACGCGCCTGCCCAGGCTCCGGGCCGTTTCCAGGTCACCCGGAAACATCTCGCCGGCGCCGGCGTCTGACGGTGTCTGGGCGATGGCTCCGCTGTACGAGCCCAGGTAATTGGCATCGTTACGCTGTGCGGCCTTGCCGGTACTGGGCAAGATGCCATGGCTCACCCAGATACCCCCATGCTGCATGGCCAGGGTAAAAAGGTAATGGAGTGTCGACATCTTGTCACCATCGAGGGCTGCGCTGTTGGTGAAGCCGGCAAACAGCTTGTCTTTCCAGGCCTGCGTGTACCAGGGCCGGGAAGAGGCATCGGCAAATTTCTTGAACTGCCAGCTGACACTTCCCATGTAGGTGGGAGATCCCATGATGATGGCATCTGCCGCATCGAGGATTTCCCAGCCGCCGTCGGGCAGGTTGCCATCGGCGTCGATGGCCAGGAGTTCAGCCCCGGCACCTTCCGCCACTGATTGCGCCATGCGCTGGGTATGGCCATACCCGGAGTGGTAGAGCACTACGACTTTCGGCATTCTTGTCCTCGTTGAAGAAAGCAGGTGAATAAGTCAGGAAGAATCCGGAAATCAACCACCAGGGCGGGGCTCCACACCCGCCGCGGCAGGGGCCATGACTAGTCCGAGCGCTTGGCGTCCAGGCTCCAGGCACCCGCACCCCATGCTGCCACCGTAAGCAAACCACCCACCACGGCAATATTCTTGAAGAAGGCTTGCTGCTGCAGCATGACCTGATCAGCCGGCACCGCCCAGTACTTGTGAAAGATGAAGGTGATCACGACCGTGAACAAGGCGATGCCGAGCGCCGCCCAGCGGGTTTGCAGGCCCACCAGCAGCAGCAGCCCCAGGCCCAGCTCGACACCAATCGCTGCCGCGGTGGCCAGTTCGGGAAAAGGAACGCCCTGGGATGCGATGAAGCCACTCGTGCCGGCAAAGCCGCCGATTTTGCTGAAACCCGCAGGCACAAACAGCAACGCCAGCAAGACGCGGCCAATCAGCGACAAAGGATTTTGGAGAGATGCAAACATGGTGAGTCCTATTTAATTAAAAAAGCAAAATGAAGAAGATGAAGAAAATGAAGAAAATGAAGAAAATGATGGATCAAAAAATCATGATAGGCAAGCGCTATCAAATTGAAACTTGCCTTTGATATTTTTAGTCTTGCAGGGTATCAAGGCGCCAAATCAAAGACCAGAACTTCGGCTGATTGCCCCCGACCGAGCCGCAACTGGCTTTCCGATTGCAGGGCGGCAGCATCACCCGAGCGAAGCAGTTGCCCGTTCACCTCAAGCTGCCCCCGGATCAGGTGCACATAGGTTTTACGCGACGGATCCAGTGCTAGTGTGGCGGCTTCGTCACCGTCAAACAGGCCCGCACGAATGCTGGCATCTGCATGGATCATGACAGAGCCCTGCGCGCCGTCCGGCGAAGCAACCAGGCGCAGTGCGCCGCGCTTCTCGGCCTCCGGGAAAGTTTTTTGTTCATAGCTGGGGACAATCCCTGTCACGTTCGGTTCGATCCAGATTTGCAGGAAGTGCGTGGTCTGGCCTTCGGCATGGTTGAATTCGCTATGCTGCACGCCGGTGCCCGCGCTCATGCGCTGCACATCACCGGGCGGAATGCCCTTCACGTTACCGATGCTGTCCTTGTGCGCAAGCTCGCCGCTCAGCACATAGCTGATGATTTCCATATCTTTGTGGCTGTGCGTGCCAAAGCCCCTGCCCGCGGCAATGCGGTCCTCATTGATGACGCGCAGGTTGCCAAAACCCATATGGGCCGGGTCGTAGTAACCCGCAAACGAAAAGGAATGAAACGATTTGAGCCATCCGTGGTCGGCATAGCCCCGTTCGCTGGAAGTTCTTAAGGTCATCATCTAGTGCTCCTTTCAAGGTGCGTTGCAATGACTCCAATGTAGGTGCCCGCACCCCTGTAGCCATTGCTCGAATTTGATGGCATCATTCAAATTATTTGAATCTTCAGACCATAAATGATTAACACCGCAGTCCGTGACGCCCTCACCCCCGAAGCGATCGGACTGATCGGTGCCGTGCACCGCACCGGAAGCATGGCCGCCGCCGCCCGGGAGTTGGGTGTGGTGCCCAGCGCCCTGACCTACCGGATTCGCCAGGTGGAAGATGCGCTCGATGTGCTGCTGTTTGACCGCTCGTCGCGCCAGGCCAGGCTGACCGAAGCCGGCAAGGAACTGCTTCGCGAAGGCAACCGCCTGCTGGCCGAGCTCGATGCGGTGGCCAATCGCGTCAAGCGCGTGGCAACGGGCTGGGAACCGGAACTCACGCTGGCGGTCGATAGCGTGATTTCGCGCACCACCGTGATGGAACTATGTGAGGCATTTTTTGCGCTGAACCCACCCACCCGCTTGCGGATACGTGAAGAGGCCCTGTCCGGCACGCTGGAAGCCCTGACCTCTGGCCAGGCCGACCTGGCCATCGGCGTGGCGATCAACGTGGATACCAAGYCGGCGCCGAGCAAGGCGCTGCAGAGCAGGCCACTGGGGACCATCCATTTCGTCTATGCCGTGGCACCTCATCATCCGCTGGCCCAGGCCGCGGAACCCGTCACGGACGCGATGCTCATGCCGCACCGTGCCGTGGCTGTTGCCGACTCGGTGCAGCGGGGCAGCGGCGTGACGATGGGCCTGCTGGGCGGCCAGGACATATTTACCGTGCCGGGCATGCAGGAAAAACTCGACGCACAGCTGCGCGGCCTGGGCGGAGGTTTTTTGCCGGAGTACCTGGCACGGCCCCACATCGCCACGGGCCGGCTGGTGGAAAAGAAGATGCAGCGGGCGGCGCGCCTGGTGCCCGTGAGTTACGCCTGGCGCCGCACCACCGATGGCAGCGAAGGACGCGCCCTGCAGTGGTGGCTTGGGCAACTGGACCATCCCACCACCCGCAAAGCATTGCTGGAGCGCGAGCAATCCATTTAAAACCGTGTAAAACCGTGCCCTGCAAGCCGGCTGGCCGCGCCTGCGTGTAGAGTGCGCTTATGGATTTCGTTTATGGTTGCGCTGTAAATGAATTTTTGAACCGATGGATGGACGCGTCAAACACCCCTTTCACCCAACCAGAAAAAGTAGAGAGACATGACAAAGAAATCCCGCACTGCTTCACCTGAAAAATTCAAACAGCGCCACATCGCCGTGGTGGGTGCCGGCATCGCCGGCATCGCCTGTGCGCGCACGCTGACACAAGCCGGGCACCAGGTTACCGTCTTCGAGAAAAGCAAGGGGGCGGGTGGACGCATGGCCACCCGGGACAGCGAGTTTGGCGGATTCGACCACGGCACCCAGTACTTCACGGTGCGTGACGCGCGCTTTGAAAAAGCATTGGCCACAGTCCCCGGGCTGGTACGCCCCTGGAGCGCCAATACCGTTCGCATTCTCGATGAGCTGGGCCGCGTCGTGGCCTCTTCGCTGCCGCCCAAGGAGGCCCACTGGGTTGCCACCCCGGGCATGAACGCGCTGGTTCGCCGGTGGGCCGAGCCCCTGGCAGCGGCCGGCAAACTGGTGCTTGAAACCGAAGTGGTCCGGCTGGAAGCCGACAGGCTGCACCCGGAGCGCTGGCAGCTGCAGACCGACGGCCCCGGCGCCAGCAACCGGGTTCACTCAGGCTTTGACGCTGTGGTTTTGGCCGTGCCCTCATCGCAGGCCGATGGCTTGCTGCTGAACTCACAACAGGGCAAACCACTGAGGGCGGCGATGGCCGACGTCAGCGTGGCGCCCTGCTGGAGCCTGATGCTGGCTTTTCCGCAAGCCCTCCAGCCCACACTGTCGCATCTGGGCCCGCACTGGAATGCGGCGCGCAGCACCCACCACCGCATCGCCTGGCTGGCCCGCGAGTCCTCCAAGCCCGGGCGCAGCCCCATCGAACGCTGGACCGTCCAGGCCAGCCCGGAATGGTCGGAACGCCATCTGGAGGACGACGCCGAACGCGTGAAAGCCAAACTGCTCAAGGCCTTCACGGAAGTCACCGGCATACGGGCGCAGCCGCCACACGCCGTGGTGCACCGCTGGCGCCATGCCCAAACCATCGACCCCCTGGGAAAGAGCCATGCCTGGGATCCGAAATCGCGCATTGGTGCCTGCGGCGACTGGTGCCTGGGCCACCGGGTTGAGGACGGCTTTGTGTCTGGCCTGGAAATGGCCCTGGCCATCGCTTGACGGGTGCCCCATGGCCGGCACAGCGCAGCACGCGGAGTGACCCGGCGTGGGAGCCACCTACATTGGCCGGTTTGCGCCTTCGCCAACCGGCCCGCTGCATGCAGGTTCGCTTGTGGCGGCATTGGCGAGCTGGCTCGATGCCCGCGCTCACCACGGGCAGTGGCTGGTGCGCATCGGAGATGTCGATACGCCCCGCTGCGTGCCGGGTGCGGACCAGACCATTCTTGCGCAGCTCGCCGCCTGCGGGCTGATGCCCGATGAAGCGCCGGCATACCAGTCACAGCGCAGCGCCCTGTACCAAAGCGCGCTGGATCAGCTCGTGGCACGGCGCCTGGCGTACCCCTGCGCCTGTACGCGGCAGGATATTGCACGCGCACTTGCGGCCAGCGGACAAGCGCGGGCACGCCACGGTGAGCTGGTTTATCCGGGCACCTGCCGACAGGGCCTGAACGGCCGCCCTGCCCGCGCCTGGCGCTTCCTCACGGAAACACCTCGGGAAAACATGCCGCTGGCCGGATCCCCTCATGCACAACGCGCTGTTCAATCAATAGCATTAGAAAAAGAAGGTGGCGACGTGGTGTGGCATGACCGGCTGTTGGGCAGCCAGGCGCAAAACGTGAGCCGCGAAGTCGGCGATTTTGTGCTCAAACGCGCTGATGGCCTCTGGGCCTACCAGTTGGCCGTGGTGGTGGACGACGCAGCCCAGGGCGTGACCGACATCGTGCGCGGCCAGGACCTGGCCGACAACACGGCGCGGCAAATCCTGTTGCAACGCGCACTCGCCCTGCCCCAGCCGCGCTACCTGCACACCCCCCTGGTGCTGGGGCGCAATGGCGAAAAGCTGTCCAAGCAAAACGGCGCCCAGCCGCTGGACACCAGCCACCCGGTTGCCGTGCTTCAGCAGGCCGGCCAATTGCTGGGCCTGCAGGGCAATGCCGCAGCCGGCACACCGGCAGCATGGCTGCAGCAGGCGGTGCCCCAGTGGGCAAGCCGTCATGCAGACGCAGCGCACTAAAATCGCGTTGTGACTGAAAACCCCGCCCCCAACGCCACCGACTTCCCCGAGGGCCCGTCCACCGACGCGAGCCATCCCCGCAACATTCGGAGTTTTGTCCGGCGCACCGGCCGCACGACCGCCGGCCAGGCCAAGGCCTTTACAGACGTGGGACCCCGGTTTTTACTGCCCTACACGCCTGCGCCCCTGGATTTCGCCGCCGCCTTTGAACGGGTGGCTCCCACCATCCTGGAGATCGGCTTCGGCATGGGCGAGGCCACGGCGCACATTGCGGCCCTGAGCCCCGACAAAAATTTCCTCTGCTGCGAAGTGCACACCCCCGGCGTCGGCGCGCTGCTCAAGCGTATCCAGGAGCAGGCCCTGGGCAACATCCGCATCCTTCAGCACGATGCCGTCGAAGTCATTGACAACATGTTGCCAGCCGGCAGCCTGGACGGCGTTCACATCTTCTTTCCAGACCCCTGGCATAAAAAGAAACACAACAAGCGCCGCCTGATCCAGGCGCCCCTGATTGCCAAGCTGGCGGCCAGGCTGAAGCCCGGTGGCTACCTGCACTGCGCCACCGACTGGCAGCCCTACGCCGAACAGATTCTCGAAGTCCTGAGCGCCGAAGCCCTGCTGAAAAACACGGCTGACGCGTCGGGTGACGGCTATGCCCCCAAGCCCGACTACCGCCCCCTGACCAAGTTTGAAAACCGCGGCATCAAGCTGGGCCATGGCGTGTGGGATGTGGTGTTCACGCGTGTGTGAGTTTCTCTGCGCGAAGATGTGACGACCACGCCCCTGCACGGCCTGCCGACCCGCGATGGTGTCAGCCCAAGTTGCGTGGGTTTGCCTGCGGGCCACTGGCCGACCATCACCGATTTTCTGCTTGAGCGCTTCCCCGCCATCACGCGCGAGGTCTGGCTTCAGCGCATGCGGGACGGCCTGGTCGTCGATGAATTTGGCGCTGCCGTCACGCCAGGGCGCCCCTACCGCGGCCACATGCGGCTGTACTATTACCGCGCCGTGGACGACGAGCCGCGCATACCGTTTGAAGAAACCGTGCTCTACCAGGACGAGCACCTGGTGGTCGCCGACAAGCCGCATTTCTTGCCTGTCACACCTTCGGGCCCCTACCTCCAAGAAACACTGCTGGTGCGGCTTAAAAACAGCTTGGGCATGGACAGCCTGATCCCGATTCACCGCATTGACCGTGAAACCGCGGGCCTGGTGCTGTTTTCAGTGAATTCCGCCGAGCGCGACGCCTACCAGGCCCTGTTCAGGCATCGCAGCGTCAGCAAACACTACGAGGCCATTGCGCCATGGCGGGATGATTTGTCATTCCCGATCACTCGCCAAAGCCGGATCGTGGAAGACGAGCCGTTCTTTCGCCAACGCGAAGTGCCCGGCGAGCCCAACAGCGAAACCTGTATTGATGTGCTGGAAATCAAGGGCAACAAAGCGCGTTATGCACTCAGCCCGGTCACCGGCAAAAAGCATCAGCTGCGTGTGCACATGAACGCGCTGGGTCTGCCCATCATGAACGACCGGATGTACCCGCCCGTCGAAATAACACCCGACGACGACTACGGCCAGCCCCTGCAGTTGCTGGCCAAATCGATTGCTTTTACCGACCCGCTGACCGGGCAGGCCAGGCAGTTTCAGAGCAGGCTCGGTTTGTCATTGGCCTGAACCGGGTTCCGGGCCTGCCGGACCAGGAAGGCGTCGGCTGCAAATCGGCGGCGGCGGTTCAATGCCGCCAAGTTAAACCATAACTTGTTAGAGACTAATACGTAAACACACAAGTTACGAAACATGGGTCGCGGCCTGGCGTACCTTCATGAGCCGTTCCATCAGGTATTCCGCAAAGCTCTCGGTCGCGGGCGACGCGACCCGGTGGGCTGGCCGGTACAGGCAGACCTGGCGCATGACTTCGGGCTCCACGATGCGGCGCATCACCAGGCCCTGCCGTTTGGCCCAGGGCGCCACGTAGGCGGGCGACACCGTGGCGGCCAGGCCTGCGGCGGCCAGGCCGAGCGCGGTGGAGATGTTGTCCACCACATCATGCGGGCTTATGCGCTCGTCCTCGGGCAGAGCCGAGCCCATTTGCGCCACGCTAAGTTCGTGGTCACGCCCCGCCGTGACCAGCGCGTGGTGACGCAAATCGCGCCATTGCAGCACCCGTTTGGCCGCCAGCGGATGGTCCTTGGCGCACCACAACACCCAGGGGCTGCTGAACAGGCTGATGCGCAGCACGTTATCGCTGCTCTGGCGGTCGGGGCCGACGGCCAGATCGACCTCGCCGCTGGCCACCATGTCGGTGAGTTGCTCTACCGCCGCGTCCCGAATGCGCACAACGAGCTTGGGGCGGTCCTGGCTGTGGGCCCGGATGATGGGCGGCAGGATGGCGCTGGCGATCACCATGGGGGCCGCCACCCGCACCAGCCCGGCGGCCCGGTTGCGCAGGTCGGTAGCGGCCACTTCGGCCAGGCGCAGGTGTTTGAGCACGGTCTGGGCCGAACTGAAAAACTCCTTGCCAGCCGCCGACAGGGCCACTTTGCGCGTGCTGCGCTCGAACAGCCTGAAGTCCAGGCTGGACTCCAGCTCGACCACCAGTTGGCTCACCGCCGAAGGGCTCAGCGCTAGCCGGTCAGCGGCGGCGGTGAAGCTCAGCAGCTCGGCCACGGTCACGAAGGCATCGAGCTGGCGCAGGGTATAGCGGGGCAAGGACATGGGTTGATTATGAAGAAAACCTAAGCAATACACCAATATTTATCGTTTGTTGTTGCGCGTTCACTCTTGCAAACTGCCTGACTCTGAAGTTGATCTATCGCCAGATCCTTCACTTTGTTCCACCAACCAGACAGCAACCATCTTGAATGAAGACATTAATTCGTTACTGCAATAGCGTTGTTCCAGGGCGACCTGGTACGTGCGATGGCGTTCAGGATGACCAGCAGCTTGTGCATGCAGGCCACCAAGGCGACCTTCTTGGGCTTGCCGGCGGCCAGGAGCTTGGCATAAAAGGCTTTGAGTACTGGATTGAATCGGGTACCCACCAGGGCGGCCACATACAGCACGCGACGCACATCGCTTCGCCCGCCGAAGA